>JBIJCI010000084.1:0-3392 GCA_044344715.1 Ilumatobacteraceae bacterium
GACATGACGGCCAACGGAATGGCGAGGTATGCAAGCAGCCGGGTTCGTGTCGGTCGTTTCATGCGCCGACCTTCCCGATTCGCAATGCCGCCGCGGTGGCTTCCGCCGTACGACGGTTCATGTAGCGCGACGTGGCCTCGTTGACGATGACCACGGAGAGCACCACGACGGCCTGAATCACCTTCACGATCGAGTTCGGGATACCGGAGAGTTGCAGCACGGCCGACGTGGAGTCGAGGAAGCCGAACAGCATCGCCGCAACCACGATGCCGACGGGATTGTTGCGACCGAGCAGTGCGACTGCGATCCCGGCGAACCCGAAGCCCGTCGGCGTGGCCTGCGGACCGTAGGCATACTCCTCACCCACCACGCTCTGCATTGCTACGAGTCCGGCAACGGCCCCCGACAACAACATCGCCACGATGATCATGCGGTTCGCGGCGATGCCGACGGTCTGGGCGGCGGTGGAGTTGAGCCCGCTCGAGCGCAGGCGGAACCCGAACTTGCTCCGGAAGACCACGAGCCAGTAGCAGAAGACCACGAACAGCGCGATCAGCCACATGCCGTTGAGCCGTCCGTCAACGATGTCGGGCACACGCCCCGACGGGGCGATCTCGGTGGTGGTGACCCGCAATCCACCGTCGGAGTCGTCGCGCATGTAGTTGTCGAACAGCCACTGCATTACGGAGAGCGAGATGAAATTGAGCATGATCGTGGAGATCACCTCGTTGATGCCGCGTGTGATCTTGAGCATCGCGGCGATGCTGGCCCAGAAGGCGCCGGCGGCACTGGCAATCAGCAACGTAACGACCACGTGGATGACCGGGGGCGCCGAGATGTGGGTTGCTGCTTCCGCCGCGATCAACGCCGCAAAGAGGTACTGACCTTCCACACCGATGTTGAAGAGGTTCATCTTGAACCCCACGGCCACCGCAGTGGCACTCAGGATGAGCGGAGTGCTGCGCTTCAACATCTCGAGCAACTTGTTCCCGGTGAGGCCGGTCTCGAGGATCGTCCGGTAGGCCGCGATCGGATCCTTGCCGGTCACCAACAACATCACACCGCAAATGACGAGGGCCAGAACGATCGCCGAAAGGGAACTGACGAGGATCACCGCCGAGCGCGGCAACGAGTCGATCGGGCTCCGACGGGTTTCCATCAAACGCCGGCCTTCGCCCCGGTCATGTAACTGCCGAGCAGTTCGGGGGTGGCATCGGCAGGCAGCAGCTCCTTCACGATCGCCCCCTCGAACATGACGATCACCCGATCCGACAAGCCGAGCAGCTCCTCGAGGTCGGCAGAAACCAGCAGGACCGCCATACCTCCGTCGCGAGCCTTACGAATCTCTTCCCACACGGCCGCCTGCGCCCCGACATCGATGCCGCGCGTCGGGTGTGCGGCCAGGAGAACCGATGGCGTCATCGACATCGTGCGGCCGACCACCAGCTTCTGCTGATTACCGCCGGAAAGGGCGAACACCGGAACGTCCTCGCTCGGAGTGAGAACCCCGAAACGCTTGATCACCTCACGACAAGCGTTCCGTGCCGCTCGCACGTCGATGAAGCCGAACTTCGCGAACTTCTCCTCCTGCCCGAGCAGGTTGTTCTCCCACAGGGAGGTGGAGAGCATGAGGCCCTCGCGCTGACGATCGAACGGAACGTAGGCGATTCCGGCATCCATGCGGTGTCGCACCGATGCGTGCGATACGTCGTTCCCGTCGACCATCACGCTTCCGGTGCTGGGTTCACGACCGAGCAACGCCGCACACAGTTCGAACTGACCGTTTCCCTCGACGCCCGCAACCCCGAGGATCTCGCCCGAACGAATGGCCAGCGAAACATCGCGGACGACGTCGCGCCGACCGGGACGCTTGACGGTGAGGTTCTTCACTTCCAGTCGAACCTTGTCGATGACGTGGGTGCCGCGCGGTTCGGGCTGTGGCAGATCCGATCCGACCATCATCTCCGCGAGCTTCCGACGCGTAACCTCGGCCGGCGTCACGGTACCGACGGTCGATCCCTGGCGAATGACGGTGATCCGATTGCTCACCGCCAATACCTCGTCGAGCTTGTGGCTGATGAAGAGCACCGTCGTGCCCGCCGCAACCAGACGCCGGAGATTGTCGAACAGTTCGTGTACCTCCTGGGGAACCAGGACCGCCGTCGGCTCGTCGAGAATCAACGTCTTCGCCCCGCGGTACAGCACCTTCAGGATCTCCACGCGCTGGCGCTGACCAACGCCGAGTTCGGCAACGGGCAGATTCACGTCGATCTCCACGCCGAGGGACGTCGCAAGCTCGTTGATTCGTCGCTCAGCCTCGTGAGTGTCGATGACGCCCCGTGATCCCGGCTCGGCACCGAGGATGATGTTCTCCAGCACCGTCAGATTGTCGGCGAGCATGAAATGCTGGTGGACCATGCCGATTCCGGCAGCGATCGCGTCGCTCGGCGAACGGAAGGAGACAACGTCGCCGTTCACGGCGATCGTTCCCGAATCCGGCTGGTGGAGACCATAGAGGGTCTTCATCAGCGTCGATTTACCGGCACCGTTCTCTCCGACGATCGCATGGATGGTGCCGCGTTCGACCCGCATCGAGATGTCTCGGTTGGCGACGACGCCCGGAAAGCCCTTGCTGATGTTGGTCAGCTCGACGACAGGCGTACCTGGGAGTGGTTCGGGCACGGCCAGATACTGCCACACCGCGTGGCGGGCGGCACGGGTACCGCGTACCGCGGTGGGGCACAACGAAAGGGACCCGGGCTTTCGCCCGGGTCCCTTCTGCCGTCGCACGACGTTCGTCGTGCGAACAGTTGCGTTGTTACTTAGGGCTTGGTCGGAACGACGATCTCGCCGCTGATGACCTTGGCCTTCAGCTCCTCGAGCTGCGGGATGATGTCGTCGAGGTAGCCACCGGAGGTTGCGTAGCCCACGCCATCGGTCTTCAGGTCGAACGTCTTGAAGCCGCCCGACTTGTCGCCCTCCTGCACTGCCTTGGCAGTGAGGTACACGGCGTTGTCGACGCGCTTCAGCATCGAGGTGAGTCGGTGAGCCTTCTGCTCGTCGGTATCGACGAAGTACTCGTCGGAGTCGACGCCGATCGCCCACTTGCCTTCGCCAGCCTCGACTGCAGCTTCGATCGTGCCACGGCCCGAGCCACCGGCTGCGGTGTAGACGATGTCAGCGCCGTCCTTGTACCAAGCAAGGGCGATTTCCTTCGCCTTGTCGGGCGAGCCCCAGGCAGCATTGTCGCCGGCAGCACCGAGGTACTGCGACTTGACGACGATGTCGGGGTTGATCTGCTTCGCACCGGCGATGTAACCAGCCTCGAACTTCTTGATGAGGTCGATCTCCTGACCACCGATGAAGCCGATGACGCCGGTCTGGCTCTTCAG
>JBIJCI010000013.1:0-38567 GCA_044344715.1 Ilumatobacteraceae bacterium
TCCGCCTGCCGGGCGAGCACTTGGGCGAGGTGAGTTCGTTGTTGTTGACCGCCCGACAGCTCGCGCAGCGACTTGTCCGCGAAGTCCATCGCGCCGGTTCGCCGCATGGTGTCACCGACGATCGCCCGATCCTTCGCGGTTGAACGTCCGAAGAGTCCGAGGTGCGCGTAGCGACCCATCGCCACGACGTCGCCGGCGCACAACGGCAGTGTGTGGGAGGACACGGGATGCTGGGGCAGGTAGGCAACCCGCTTCGGCGATCGACCGGGTGCCCCGCCGAGCACTGAAACACTGCCGTGAAGTGCGGGGAGCATGCCGGCCAGGGTCTTCAACAGCGTCGACTTGCCGGATCCGTTGGTGCCGATCAGCGCGATCAAGTCCCCGGGTCGGGTTTCGAATGCGATGTCGCGTACCACGGTGTGGAGTCCGTACCCCACGTCGAGCCGCGAGGCGGTGATTGTCGTGGTGCCGTTCATGTCAGTGGGCGTGCTCGTGCTGGTGCGGAAGCTCACCCGATCCGCGCATCCGGCGGGGGATCGTCAGGATTGCCACGATGACGAACAGGTACACCGAGGTGAACACGATGCTGGCCCCGGCCGCGACGTCGAAGTGGTAACTGGTCAGCAGTCCGACGTAACTCGAGGCCACCCCGCAAGCGCAGGCGGCAAGCATCATCGTGCTCACCCGCCGTGCAACGAGGGCGCCGGTCGCGGCAGGTGCCACGAGGAGTCCGAGCACGAGCAGCGTGCCGACGAGCTGAAAACTTCCCACCACGGCCATCGCCACCATCACCAACATGAGGCCGTGGAAGAACGAGACCGAGAACCCAGAGGTGCGCGCCAGTCCGTCGTCGAGCGACATAAGGACGAACGGCCGGTGTGCCACTACGGCGATCACCGCAACGATCACGAGGACCGCCGCCTGCCACGCCAGGTCCGCCGCGTCAACGCCGAGCAGTTCCCCGAACAGGATTCGCGTGATGTCACCCACGAACGAGGTGGATCTCGACGTGATGATCACACCGAGCGACAACATGCCGACGAACAACAGTCCGATCGCGGTATCGGCCGACAGCCGTACCTTCGAGGTGATCATCGAAACGCCGCTCATCATCACCAAGGCTCCGACGGCCGCGCCGACGACGCCGGGGACACCGAGCAGCAGCGCGACGGCGATTCCGGGTATGACGCCGTGGGCGAGCGCGTCACCGACGAATGACAAACCCCGCAAGACCACGTAGGTGCCGGCAATCGCGCAGATCACCGCGACCAGCGAGCTGGCGACCAGTGCATTACGCATGAATTCGTTGCGGGTAAAGGGCTCCCAGAGCGGCCCTGCGACGGCGATGACCCGGGTCAACGCAGGCTCGATGCAATCGTGCTGCCGAGTGCACGAATGAACTCGACGTAGCCCGACGTGGTGCCCAGGTAGTGCGTGTTTATCTCCACCAGTTGCACACCGGCAGCCTCGGCAACGCGTTGGGCGACCGCCGGGTTCGTACCCAACGAATAAAAGATGGTGCTTGCGTAGTGGGTCTTGATCACGTCGATGACGAACTCGATGTTGCCGGCGGACTCCTCGGCGGTTGTGGAGGGGCTGGAGATGATTGCCGCGATGACCGTGCAGCCGTACCGCGCTGCGAGGTAACCGAGCTCGTTGTGGCCGGTCACCAACTGGCACCCGGATAGTCCGTCGAACAACGTCGTCAGTTCGGCGTCAACCGCTGCAAGCTCATTCGCGAACGCCTCGGCTGTCACCGATAGGTCGACCCCCAGCGAATCACCGGCAACGAGTGCGAGTGCGGGCAGTGCCTCCAGCATCGTCGCCGGGCTGAGCCAGACGTGCGGATCCTCGCTGTGCTCGTGATCGCCGTGCGAATGATCGGTTTGGGCACCTGCATGATCGTGCCCGTGCGACGAGTGGTCGTTGACGTCCAACACATCGAGCACCGTCACGTGCTCCGTTACGTAGAAGACCGGCACGCCCGACTCCCGTGCCGCTACCAGCGCGTCGTCGAGTCCCTCCTCAAGATCCAGGCCGTTGGCAACGACCAGGTCGGCATTGTTGAGTAGCTCCACGTCGCGAGGTGACGGCTCGAAATCATGCGGGTCCTGGCCGTCGGGGATGAGCACCACCACGTCGGCGACACCCTCGAGCAGGCGATCGACGAACGCGCCGAGTACCGAGTACGTGACGACCACGTCGGGTAGGTCGGTAACCGGGGTCAGCGTGGTGTCGGGTGCAACCGGCACCGCTGCCGGGTCGTCGAGCGAGCCGCTCGCGTCGTCGTTGCCCGTCGTACAGCCAGCAACGAGGGCGACCAACGTGCAGAGCGCAACGATTCGAAACGAGCGGTAACGAGCAGCAATCATCCCCCCATCCTACACGGGAATGGGAATGATTCCCATTCCGAAAGACCGACCGACGAGACCTTGCCGGTCGGGCCGGTCGTCGGTTACAGCCCGAGGGCCGCGTTGATCGCGTCGGTGAGGGCCTCGGCGGAGATTTCACCGCTGTTACGCCACAGCACCTTGCCGTCGGAGCCGATGAGCGTCATGAACGGGTAGCCCGCCAAGCCGAATGCGTTGGCAGCGGTCTGATCCCTGCTGTCGACCATCACGGGCCACAGCTCGGGCCAGTTCTCGTTGGCCAGCCACACCGACGGCGGGAAGTTGGGTTGTGTCTCGTCCGTGCCGGTGGCGATGGCGATGACGTCGAGATTCTCCGGCACCAAGCCGCTCTGGCTCCAATTCACCAGTACGGGAACTTCCTTCTGGCAGAACGGACACCAGTGGGCGAGGAAGACGAGCAGCATCGGGTTGCCGGGTGTCGTAGTGACTTCGTTGCCGAGGAAGCCGAAGCCCTCGAGCACCGGGGCCGTCATGCCGAGGGCGGCATCGGGGCTACCGTCGCTGCGCTTGGGAAGCGGATCGCCGACGACCACGACGTTCTGAAATTCGGACGCACCCTCGAGGCTCGCGTCCTCGTCGGTACTCGCGGTGAATGCGACGACACCGAAGATGGTCGCAAGTACGGCGACGACTCCGACGACGATGGCGGTGATCTTGTTCATACGGGCTCCTTCACGGATTGGTCGTCAATCATTCTCGCACCTGCGGAACGAGATACCACGCCGAGGAAGACGAGCACGGTGACGAACGCACAAAACGCCATGAAGGCCAGCGAGACGAACCCGAATACCTCGAAGTACGGCACCGAGCACGGGGCGTCGGGGGAGCACGAGCCGGTATCGATGCTCGGCCAGCGTTCGAGCAGCCAGTGGTAGCCGGAGATGACCGTGCCGATCCCGGCGAGCACCATCGCATAGGGGGTGATCGATCGATCGCGCCGTACGGCCGCGATCACCAGGACGACGGCGAGCGAGTACATCGCGATGCGCTGATACCAACACAGGACGCAGGGTCGGTAGTTGGCGACCTCGGAAAAATAGAGACTGCCGAGCATCGACACGCTCGTCACGAGGGCGGGAATCGCCAGACCGAGTGGCGCCAGTTGGCCGATGAGGCCACGCCCCGAACCGCCGGCGGCAAAACGGACGACGAGCACGCCGAGGCTTCCGGCCAGGGCAAGGAGGGCCAGCAGCGCAAAGAACAGCTCGAATGCCTCGTTGGCCACGGGGACGAGCGTACTGATGGGTGTTGTGGCACTCGGTGACACGCTGCGGCATGGACTGCTACGGCATGGAATGATGGAGCCATGTCAACACTTCTCGAGCGACTGCAACTCGATCTCTCCGCGGCAATCAAGGCCGGCGACGACGTGGGGAAATCGACCCTGCGACTCGCCATCGCTGCGGTCAAGAATGCAGCGGTGGCAGGGGACGAAGCGGTAACGCTGAGCGACGACCAGGTCATCGGAGTGCTCCAGGCCGAGGCCAAGAAGCGTGCCGAAGCCGCAGACATATATAGGGGTGCCGGTCGTACGGAGGCCGAGGCCGCTGAACGGGCCGAACTCGCCGTCATCGAGCGGTACCTCCCCGCACGAATGGACGATGCCCAGCTACGGACGATCATCGACGAGGAGGTTGCCGCGGCAGCCGCGGCGGGGATGACCGGCCCGAAAGCCATGGGTCAGGTGGTGAAGGCCGTCCGGGCCAAGGTTGGCGCCGGCGCCGATGGTTCGCAGATTGCCGCACTGGTCAAGGCAGCGCTGGGATAGGTCGATTTCGTGCGTGCGCGCACGAGTAGGTTCCGAGCAGCTCCGGGAGTTGCTGAGACAATTGACACTCTGGCGAGGCTCCCTGTACGGTGAAGCACGAGTTATCAACAGCTCATCAACCTCGAGGGGGGAACACGAAATGAAGCATCTATTCCGAGGCGGTCGCCGCAAGGTGGCAGCCGTCATGGCGGTGGCACTCGTTGCCTCGCTGAGCCAGGTAGCGCCCTCCAGCGCTGCTACGAAGCCGACTGTCGGCGGCAAGTTGACCGTCGGCGTCTTCGACAGCTTCCCCGGCTACTGCATGGCCGACAACCTGGCGAACTCCGCGCTCATGGCCGGACGTTCGATTTACGAGACCTGGGTCGAGCAGCGTTCGGACGGCAAGATCGTCCCGTACGTACTCTCCAGCGTGGAGAACAGCGCCGACTTCAAGTCCTGGAAGCTCACCGTCCGTGACGGTGTGCAGTTCCACGACGGTACGCCGGTGAACGGTGACGCACTCGTCACCAACCTCCAGGCGCTTCGTGGCGCGCTGACCTTGCGCGGTCAGGCACCCAGCCCCGGCACCGCCGGCGGTTTCACCGCAAACATCACCGACGTCGTGAAGCTCGCGACCAACACGGTGCAGGTCAACTTGTTCAAGCCACAGGTCGACTTCCTCGAGACGTTGTACGCCTCGGGTCGATTCTTCGTGCGTGCTCCGGCCCAGATCCTCGGTGGCGCACGATGCTCCACCACGCCGATCGGCACCGGACCGTTCAAGTTGGTTTCCACCAAGTTGAACGAGCTCGTCGTCGAGAAGAACCCGAGCTACTGGCGCGAGGACAAGAACGGCACCCGTCTGCCGTACCTCGACGGCATCACCTTCACCTTCCTGGTTGAAGTAGCCAGCCGTGTCAGCGGTCTGAAGAGCAAGTCGCTCGACGTCGCGATGTTCACCAGCGCAGGCGAAGTGAAGCAGATCCGCGACCTGCAGAAGAACAAGGCCATGACGGTCATCGAGTCGCCCGAGGAGTACTACCCCTCGATCTGGCTCAACAACCGCATCGCTCCGTTCAACAGCAAGAACGCCCGCCTGGCGGTGTCGTACGCGATCAACCGCCCCGACTACAACAAGGTGCGCAACCGTGACTACGTCTCGGCGGCAACCAGCATCGTCGGCCCGGCCAACATCATGTACAACCCGAAGGGCTTCATCCAGTACGACCTGAACAAGGCGAAGGCTGCGGTTGCGGCGTACAAGACCGAGACCGGTAAGGATCTCGAGTTCTCGTTCCCGTACACCGCCGGCTCGACCGAGTCGTTGGCCAATGCCACGCAGATTCAGAAGTACATGACCGCAGCCGGCATCAAGATGAACCTCCTGCCGCTCACCACGGCGGAGATCATCCAGCGCGCGTTCCCGCAGCAGTTCCAGGCGCTGGCCCTGTTGCTGATGGAGGGCACCGGAACCGCGTTCATCGCGCCGTTCGTCACCAGCGACGCCTCCGGTGGCAATACCTCGCACATCCTGCGCGGTACGCCGCTCGCGGTGCTCTACGGCATCCTCAACCTGTCGGCGTTCAGCGACCCAGTCAGCGAGAACCTGATCTGGCAGGCGAAGGCCACCGCGAATGCAGCGGCCCGCAAGCGCATCTACGCTCGCGCGACCGAGCAGATTCAGAACGAGGCGCGCCTCACCACCATCTCGTACCAGAAGTACGCCCTCGCGTACCGCTCGAACGTGAAGGGTGTCGGCGAGCTCGGTCTGGTCAACGGTGGTCAGCGCAAGCTGATGACCAACTTCGGAATCGACTTCACCGGAGTTTGGAAGACCGGCAAGTAACCCGAGTTCGATAACACTCGCACGGCGCGGGTGGTGGGGACATTCCCCGCCACCCGCGTCGCGTTTTTTGGACACCGTTGGTGTCGTGCACGGAATCACGTGCGGAAGTTTGGTGAATCGGTGGTGCTTCGCCTAGCGTCGTAGCCGTTGCAAGGGGGCGGCACGAGTGCGCGGATCATTCTGGGTTCAACGATTGGCGCAGCTGCTCATCACCGTCTTTTTCGTGACGTTCGGCTGTTCCTTGCTCGTGCAGCTCCTACCGGTATCGCCGGCGGAAATCCTGCTTCCCGTCGGTTCGCCCGAGGAGCGTGAGCTACTGACCAAGGAGATCGGTCTCGATCGCGGGCCGATCGGGTACTACCTCAAGTGGCTCGGCGATTTCGTACAGGGCGACTTCGGCAAGATCTACTACTCGGGCGGAACCGAGGAGGTGTCGTCGCGACTGGCGACGGCGTTCCCGCGCTCGATCCTGCTCATGATCTACACGCAGATCCTTGCGCTGGCAATCGCAATCCCGCTCGGGGTGTGGTCGGCGTACCGGGTTGGCCGTCGCGCGGACAAGGTGATCAGCAACACCTTGTTCACGCTGTCATCCGTCCCCAATTTTGCGATCGCGCTCGTCCTCGTGCTCATCATCGGGGTGCGTCTGCAGTGGCTGCCGACGCTGGACTACCAGCCCTACTCGGCGGGTATCTGGGAGCACTTCAAGCACATGATCATGCCGGTGGTGAGCCTGAGCGTCGGCCTGATCGCTGCATATACGCGGCTCCTTCGTGCCGACATGATCGCCACGCTGCGCGAGGACTACATCACCATGGCGGCCTCGAAGGGTCTCACCAACCGCCGCATCCTCTGGCGCCATGCCTTCCGGCCGTCGAGTGTCACGCTCTTCACGTCCGCCGCGCTGAACATGGGTGCGCTCATCGGCGGTGCCATCGTCATCGAGACGATCTTCGCCACCTACGGCATCGGCTTCGAGGTGTTCGCGGCCATCAGTGGACGCCAGTACGTCGCGTTGCAGTCGATCGTTGGTCTCATCTGCATCTTCTACGTGGTGTTCAACCTCGTCATCGACATCATCGCCGGGTACGTCGACCCGCGTACCAGGGATCGGCGCGTGAATGCGTAGGAAGTACACGATCCCCACGTACTTCGCCTTCGGGTGGCTCGGCTTGTCGCTCTTCCTGGCGGTGTTCGGTTCGTTCCTGCCGGTCGACGGCTACCAGGTGATCCATGGGGACTTCATCGACTCGCCGCCGTTCACATCAGGTCACTGGTTCGGGGTGGACTCCAACGGGTACGACATCTTCTCCGGGATCATCAACGGGGCGAGGCTCTCGGTGTTCATCGCCGTGATGACGGTCGGTCTCGGTGGCCTCATCGGAGCGTTCCTCGGAATCACTGCCGCGTACTACCGCGGGAGATACGACACCGTGGTGAACACCGCATTCAACGTCGTGCTGTCGGTGCCCAACCTCGTACTCGCACTGGCCCTGGTGGCCGTGCTCGCCACGAACGTGGATATCAACGAAGCGGTGCCCACATGGCGGCGTTTGGCAACCCTCGTCATTTCGTTGACGATCGTCATCATCCCGATCCTCGGACGTATCGCCCGCGCGGCGACGCTCGCCTGGTCGGGTCGTGAATTCGTCGTCGCGGCCCGTTCGATGGGGATGCGCGACCGGCACATCATCACCCGACACATCGTGCCCAACGTGCTGCCGGCGTTGATCGCCGTCGGGTTCCTCGCGGTTGGTGTCGTCATCATCGCCGAGGCGTCGCTCTCCCTGCTCGGCGTCGGAATTCCGGACGGGGCCTCCTGGGGCGGAATGCTCGCCCGCGGTCGCAACGACCTCGAGTACAACCCGCATGCCCTCTACATCCCGATCATCGCACTGGCATTCACGGTGATCAGCACCAACCATGTCGGCGACGTGATGCGCGGCCGACTCGATCGTCGTGAGGGCCGCCTGTGACCGCGATGATGACCATCCGCAACCTGCACGTGCGATTCGCCACGCCGTTCGGCTCGCTCGAGGCGGTACGCGGCGTCGACCTCGAGATTCCGGCGGGCGCCAGCGTGGGCATCGTGGGCGAGTCGGGCTCCGGAAAGACCGTCGCCTGCCGCGCGGCGATGGGCCTGCTCTCCGGATCAAACGTGCAGCGCGAAGGCACGGTCGTCTTCGACGGCAAGGAGCTCACCGCGATGACCCGCGAGGAGGTGCGCAACGAGTTCGGCACCGGCATGGCGATGATCTTCCAGGATCCGATGACGGCGCTGAATCCCGTGCGTCGGATCGGCACGCAACTCTCCGAGAGCCTCCGCGTGCGTCTCGGGATGGACAAGAAGGCGGCGATGGCCCGCAGCGCCGAACTCCTCTCCTTCGTGAGGATTCCCGACCCGCAGTCGATGCTGAAGAAGTTCCCGTACCAGTTGTCGGGTGGCATGCGTCAGCGAGTGATGATCGCAATCGCGATCTCCTGTAATCCGAAGCTGTTGTTCGCCGACGAGCCGACCACGGCCCTCGACGTGACGGTGCAGGCGCAGATCCTCCAGTTGCTCTCCGACCTGCGCCGAGACCTCAACATGTCGATGGTGCTCATCACCCACGACCTCGGTGTCGTCGCCAACCACACCGATTACGTGGCCGTGATGTACGCGGGTGAGGTGGTGGAGCAGGCGCCGACCACCGAATTGTTCGCCAACATGAAGATGCCCTATACACAGGCACTGCTCAATTCCATTCCGAAGATCGATATGAAGAGCGGCTCGCGATTGCAGGTCATCGAGGGCCGACTACCGAATCCTGTGGACCGCCCGAAGGGCTGCGGATTCGTCACCCGCTGCACCTATGCCCAGCAGAAGTGCCACGACGAGCATCCACCGCTCGTCGATGCAGGAAACGGCCACATGTATCGATGCTGGTTCCCGCTCGGGCACACGATCGCGAGGAAGTCGTAATGGCCGGCTCCGGCGTCGCGCACCTGCGCAACAACGACGAGGTCGTGCTCGAGGTTCGGGACATCGTCGTCGAGTTCAAGGTCGGTGGTGGTCGTGTCGTCAACGCCGTATCGAAGATCAGTTTCGACGTGTGCCGGGGCGAGACGCTGGCCATCGTCGGCGAATCCGGCTGCGGAAAGACCACGCTCGGTAAGGCCATCCTCCAACTTCCTCCGCCGAATTCCGGCGACGTCATCTTCGAGGGCACGAACCTGACGAAGCTGCCGAAGGAACAACTGCGCTCGGCCCGCACCGCGATGCAGATGGTGTTCCAGGACCCGATCTCGTCACTCGATCCGCGGATGACCGTCCGCGACCTCGTTGAGGAGCCGCTGTGGATCTGGGGACGCGGCGACGATGCCGAGCGCGGCAACAAGGTCATGGAATTGATGAACAACGTCGGTCTCGATCCGAACCTCGTGCTCGACCGCCGGTCGTACGAGTTCTCGGGCGGCCAGTGCCAGCGCATCAGCATCGCGCGCAGCCTCGCGCTCGAGCCCCGCATGCTGATCTGCGACGAGCCGGTGAGTGCCCTCGACGTGAGCATCCAGGCGCAGATCCTCAACCTGCTCCAGGACATGAAGGACCGCTACGGCTTGACGATGATCTTCATCAGTCACGACCTGGCCGTGGTCAAGGCGGTCAGTAACCGGATCATGGTCATGTACCTGGGCAAGATCTGCGAGGTCGGTACACCCGATGCCATTTACGGCAAGCCAGCGCACCACTACACCAATGCGCTGATCAACTCGGTGCCCATTCCCGACCCAACCCGTAAACGGGCGACGGTGGCCCTCCAGGGCGAACCGCCCTCCCCGGTCGCCCCGCCGTCGGGTTGCCGATTCCGCACCCGGTGCCCGGCCGCCACCGAGAAATGCGCCGCCGAAGAGCCCCAGTTGCGCGAGGTGTCGCCGGGTCAGTTCGTGGCCTGCCACCACCCGCGCGGCTAACCCTCCGGCCCTCGCCGCCTTCCGCGTTTACTTTTCGTTCGCTGCGTGTTATGACGCACGTCACCCGTTGCTAGTCTGCCGATCACCGAACCGAGTCCTCGGTTCGGGTCAAAGGGGAGAACCACTCAATGAAGAAGCAAGTAGCAAAGCTCGTCGCAGGGCTCACCGTCGCGGCGCTCGCTGCGCTGTCGACGCCGACGACTTCGGGTGCTGCCGCATCGCTGCGCATCTGGGCCGACGCCGACCGCAAGGCGTCCGTCGAGAAGGTCGCCGGCGCATGGGGCAAGAAGAATGGCGTGACGGTCACCGTCGTCCAGAAGGACTTCGGCAAGATCCGTGACGACTTGAAGACGGTCGACGTCGCCACCGCGCCGGACGTCATCGTCGGTGCGCACGACTGGGTCGGCGAACTCGCCGCCAACGGTTCGGTCATCCCATTGACCGTGTCCCGTACTGCCGGTGCCAAGATTCCGTCGTACGCGCTCGATGCGTTCTCGTATGCGAACGCCAAGGGCAACAAGGTGCTCTACGGTGCACCGGTTGCGCTGGAGAACGTCGGTCTCGTCGTGAACACGAAGGTCGCCAAGGTCCCCACGTCGTTCGCCGACATGGTGGCGCAGGCAACCGCCTTCCAGAAGAAGGCCTCCGGCAACTTCGGCCTCGTGATTCCTGGTGGAGACGCGTACCACAACTATCCGTTGTTCTCGGGCCTCTGCGGCTACGTGTTCGGTAAGGATGCCAAGGGCAACCTGAACCCCGACGACGTGGGCGTTGGCAATGCGAAGTTGCTGGCGAACGCCGGTGACATCGATGCATGGAACAAGTCGGGTCTGCTCTCGTCGAAGGTCGACTACGGTGTGGCCAAGAACGCGTTCCTCGCCGGTAAGGCCGCCTTCTGGGTGACTGGTCCGTGGGAAAAGGACACGCTCGACAAGAGCGGTCTGAAGGTCTCGATCGTCCAGATGCCGAAGAACAAGTGCGATTCCGTCCCGTTCCTCGGAGTGCAGGGCTTCATGGTGACCAAGTTCGCCAAGACGCACGGCGTCGAGAGCCAGGCTCGCGACCTCGTCGGTAGCTACATGCTGTCCGAGGGTGCACAGACGCGGCTCTCGTCGGAGAACGGTCGCGCCCCGGCCAACACCGATGCCGCCGCCAAGATCACCGATCCGTTGCTCAAGCAGTTCGCTGCGGCCGGCAAGGG
The DNA here is from genome assembly GCA_044344715.1 of Ilumatobacteraceae bacterium. GTDB lineage: Bacteria > Actinomycetota > Acidimicrobiia > Acidimicrobiales > Ilumatobacteraceae > F1-60-MAGs027. The sequence continues at coordinate 11,157 of JBIJCI010000013.1, forward strand.
TGGTGTCCCGATGCCGAACATCCCCGAGATGAGCTCGGTGTGGGGCGACCTCGGCACCGCGTGGACCAACGTGTTCAAGGGTGCGGACGCAACGCCGGCGAAGACGGCGTTCCGTACCGCGGGTAAGAACATCAAGGCCAAGATCGGCTGACGAGTAACGTCACTCGCAACGAGCGGGGCGGGGGCTGTATCGGCCCCCGCCCCGCTCTCGTTGTGGGAGAGTGACTGCACCGCGACATGAACGATTCGATCGTCCACTCCGCCAGCCAACAAGCGGCGTCATCCGTCGTGTACCGACCGTCGTGGCTGGCGTGGGTCATCTCGCTGTTCTCCGGTATCGGAGGCTTGATCGTCAAGGTCGTTCTCCTGAGCCTGTTGAACGGGCTCGTCGGCTGGGCGATCATCGTGTTGTTCACGCAGGACCGCCTGACGTGGGCTATCGGCACCACTGCAGTCCTCGCATTGGTGGATTTCATCTACCTGCGACCGAACAAGCTCCTGCCGGCGAAGTTCATCCTTCCGGGCAGCGTGCTCCTGATCGCCTACCTGATCGTTCCGATCTTCTTCACGATCAATACCGCATTCCAGAAGTATTCCACCGGTCACGTGCTGACGAAGTCCGAGGCGATCGTCACCAACCTCGAGCAGAACGTGGTGCAGGGCGAGAGGTTCTTCATGATGACCCCGACCCGCGATGCAAGTGGAGCACTGGTGCTGGTGCTCGTCGACGACGTGACCGGCCAGACCTACCTCGGACGCAGCACCGGCGTGGCAGAGATCGATTCCGCCAGCGTGACGGTCGACGAATTCGGTGACATCGTCCCGCCTGATGGGTTGACGGCCCTGGTCGGCGACGAGTTGTTCGGGGCGGACGCCGAACTGGCGGCGCTCGAGATTCCGCTCGAGGGCGGGGGTGTGATCCGAACGGAGGGAATCTCCGGTGCCTACGAGTCGGAACCCGGATTCGTGTACGACGCCGAACGCGACCTGATGATCGCCACCGATACCGGTGTCGAGTACGCCGACAACGGCCGGGGCTCGTACGTCAGCCCCGACGGTGACGAACTCGTGGTGGGATGGCGCGAGTACGTCGGCTTCGAGAACTTCACGGCGGTCATCACCAATCCCCTCGTCCGCCAACCGTTCCTGCGCGCATTCATCTGGACCATCACGTTCGCCGCATCAACCGTGCTCATCTCGTTCGCCATCGGGCTCTTCCTGGCGAAGCTGCTCGACAAGCCGAAATTTCGTCTGAAGAAGATGTACCGCTCGCTGCTGGTGGTCCCGTACGCGATACCCGGATTCCTGTCGTTGCTCGTATTCCGTGGCCTGCTGAACGACGACTACGGACTGATCAACAAATTGCTGCCGTTCGACCCGCCGTGGCTCTTCGATCCGTGGTGGGCGAGGTTCTCGGTCATCCTCGTCTCCGTCTGGTTGACCACGCCGTACTTCCTGCTCGTGTGCATGGGTGCTTTGCAGGCGATTCCTGCCGAGTTGGTGGAGGCCGCACGGGTCGACGGTGCCACCCGCTGGCAGGTGTTCAAGAAGGTCACGCTGCCGCTCCTCCTTGCGGTCGTCACGCCGTTGCTGATCGCCTCGTTCGCCTACAACTTCAACAACTTCAACAACGTCTTCCTGCTGACCGGCGGAGGGCCGTCGTCCGATGATCAATCGATTGCCGGGGCGACGGACATCCTCATCTCCTACACCTACAAATTGGCGTTCGAGTCCGGCAAGGGTCAGGACTACGGGTTGGCCAGCGCAATCTCGATCTATATCTTCTTCATCGTCGCCGCCATGTCGGCGAGCGGCTTCATGCGGTCCAAGGCACTGGAGAACATGAAATGAGCGACCCGGCCCGGCGCAAGGGTGACGACTGGTGGCGGCACCTCATCCTGTGGTGTGCGGTGGCGCTGGCCGTGTTCCCACCGTTGTACGTGGTGACTGCGGCGTTCAACGGCGACCAGACGCTGTCGGGATCGAGTCTCATTCCGCGGGTGTTCACCCTCGACAACTTCCGGGGGTTGTTCGTCCAGAAGGAGGGCGGGGCGGAGGTCTTCTTCGTGCGATGGTTCAGGGCCTCGGTGATCATCGCGGTGCTCAACGCATTCTTCACCGTCTTCATCGGGGCGCTGTCGGCTTATGCCTTCAGCAGGTTCCGCTTCCGGGGTCGTCGGATGGGCATGCTCTTCTTGTTGTTGATCCAGATGTTCCCCGGATTGCTCAATCTGGTGGCGATCTACCTGATCGTCCTGCGCACCGGCGAGGTGATTCCGGCGCTCGGCCTCAACAAGTTGACGGCGTTGCTGCTCGTATACCTGTCGGGGGCCATGAGCGTGAATCTCTGGCTGATGAAGGGCTTCTTCGATTCGATTCCGAGCGAACTTGACGAGTCGGCGCGGGTCGACGGTGCGACACCCGCCCAGATCTTCTGGGGCGTGATCCTGCCGCTCGCCGTTCCGGTGCTTTCCGTGGTGGGGATGTTCGCCTTCGTCGGAACCTTGAACGAGTTCATCACCGCAAGCGTCCTGCTCGAAACCGTCGACAACTTCACCCTGCCGCTCGGCCTGCAGAGCTTCGTGGGCACCAACTTCGAGGAGAACTGGGGCTCGTTCGCGGCCGGCGTGCTCCTCGCGCAGATACCGGCGATCATCGGCTTCATCTTCGTCCAGAAGTACATCATCTCGGGTCTCACCCAGGGCTCGGTGAAGGGATGACACTCCTGCGTCTCGCGCACCACGACGGCTCGGCGCTGTACGTGGAGCGCACCGATTGGCGGTTGGGTGGCTCGGCAGCCGTGCGTGTGCGCGTTCCGCATACCGCGAGGGTCGACGCACTCGCGATCCGGTACACCCACGACGGTGAGCAGGCCTGCACACCGATGCGCGAGGAGCGACGAACCCCCCACGAAGCTTGGTGGGTTGGTGACGTACCGCTCACCAACCCGCTGGTTTCGTACCGGTTCCTGTTGCTCACCGACGGGAATCCCGACACGTGGTTGAACGCCCGAGGATTGCACCCGTACGACACCCCGGATGCCGACGACTTCGTACTGCGCGTCGATCGGCACTACCCGGAATGGCCGACCCACTCGGTGGTGTATCAGGTGTTCCCTGATCGGTTCGCGACCAGCGGGGTCGACGCGCCAACGCCCGACTGGGCCCGCCGACGCTCGTGGAACGACCTCCCGCAGGGTCCGGACTGGAGCAGCGAGTTGTTCGGGGGTGACCTCTACGGTGCCGCCGAGCGCCTCGATCACGTCGCCCGCCTCGGCGCGGACGTGGTGTACCTCACACCGGTGTTCACCGCCCGTAGCGCGCACCGGTACGACGCGGCGACCTTCGACGAGGTTGACCCGTTGTTGGGCGGGAACGCGGGGTTCGAAGCGCTGACCAAACAGGCCCATGCCTGGAACATGAGGGTGCTCGGTGACCTGACGCTCAACCATTGCGGTTCCGCACATCGCTGGTACCAGGATGCACTCGCGAACCCTGATGCCGACTCGCGGTCGTACTTCTATTTCGAATCGGGTGACGATGGCGTGGAGCGACCCGCCACGTGGCTCGGAGTCGGGTCGTTGATCAAACTGAACTTCGCAAGTCACCGGCTGCGCGACCTCACGTACCGTAACGCGGACTCCATCGCCAGGCGCTGGCTGCGGGGCGAGAACGGCCTCGACGGTTGGCGCATCGACGTCGCGAACATGATGGCGCGCCGACTCGACCACGACGTCTCCCACGAGGTGTCGACGGAGTTCGTCGACTCCTGCCGGGAGGAGAGTGCCGATGCATACGTCGTCGGCGAACACTTCCAGGACGGCCGGGCCGATCTGGCCGCGGGTGGCTGGCACGGTGTAATGGCCTACTCGGCGTTCACGCGGCCGGTCTGGGCGTGGCTGCGTGGCGAAACGCTGCCCGCCGAGTTCCCCGGGTCGTTCCTCGGTTCGTCGTTCGGCGTGCCGCAGCGGGACGGCACGGCGATGGTTGCCGCAATGCGGGCGTTCACTGCAGGGGTGCCGTTCGATGCGGTGTTGCGGTCGTGGCTGATCCTCGATAGTCACGACACGCCGAGATTCCACGTGCTGACCGGCGATCGTGGCCGAACCATGGTGGGAGTCGGGCTCCAGATGACGCTGCCGGGTGTGCCGATGGTGTGGATGGGCGACGAGATCGGTATCGGGGGCACGTCCTGCGGCGAGGACTCGCGCCGACCCATGCCCTGGGACCGGGAGGACGAGTGGGACCACGAGCTCCTCGGGTGGTACACCCGGTGCATCGGGCTGCGACGCGCGAGCGACGCGCTCGCGACGGGGTCGCTGCGTTGGGTGCACGTGGGTGCCGACTCGGTCGCCTACCTGCGTGAGACGGCGCACGAACGATTGCTGTGTTGCGCGACCCGACGGAACGGCACGGCAATTCAAGTGCCGGCAATCGACCTCGACTGCGAGCGAATCACGACGCTCATCGGTGGGAACGTCACCGTCGTCGACGGGCGGGTCGTTCTGCCCGCGGAGGGGCCGGCATTCCATGTCTGGCGCCTGTCGGGTTCCCCCGCCGGCGAAGAACGCGGATCCACACCAGTAAACGAATCATCAACGGAGGTTGCCCGTGGCTGAAGTGAAATTCGAGAGCGTCGACAAGGTGTTCGACAACGGCGTCAAGGCGGTGTCGGCCCTGAATCTCGACGTCAAGGACGGTGAGTTCCTCGTGTTGGTCGGGCCGTCGGGTTGCGGCAAGACCACGGCATTGCGAATGGTGGCCGGGCTCGAGGCCATCTCCGGGGGAACCGTCTCCATCGGCGGCACGGTCGTCAACGAGCTGACCTCCAAGGACCGCGACATCGCAATGGTGTTCCAGAACTACGCCCTCTATCCCCACCTCTCGGTCGCCGACAACATCGCGTTCGGTTTGCGCCTGCGCAAGGAGCCCAAGGAGAAGATCGCCAAGCAGGTCGGATGGGCCGCGAAACTCCTCGACCTCGAGCCCTATCTCGACCGCCGTCCGAAGGAACTGTCCGGTGGGCAGCGGCAACGAGTGGCGATGGGCCGCGCCATCGTTCGTGAACCGAAGGTCTTCCTCATGGACGAACCGCTGTCGAACCTCGATGCGAAACTCCGCGTTCAGATGCGCGCGGAAATCTCCAATTTGCAGAAGCAGCTCGGAACCACCACCATCTACGTCACCCACGACCAGGTCGAGGCGATGACCATGGGTGACCGGGTTGCCGTAATGAGCATGGGAGTGCTCCAACAGGTGGCCGAGCCGCAGGTGCTCTACGACGCACCGGCGAATCTGTTCGTGGCGGGCTTCATCGGCACACCGCCGATGAACCTCTTCGAGGCACGTATCGAGAAGGACGGCGACTATGTGGCGGTCGTGCTGGCCGGAGTCCGCATCCCGATGCAGAAGGACCGCGACTGGCGCTATCCGCGGCTCTCGCAGTACGTCGGACGGTCGGTCGTGGTCGGCGTTCGGGCCGAGGACGTGCACGCCGCCGATACCAAACCGGGCTGGCCTGCGATCGTCGGACGCCTCGGATTGCTCGAGGCACTCGGGTCGTCACAGATCGGCTACCTCCACATCGATGCGCGAAAGGTCTCGATCACCATGACGGCACAGTCATCGGCACAGTCGGCGGCACAGTCGGCGGCGACCCGCCCGGAGGACCTGCACACCGAGGCGGCCTCGAGTTTCGTCACGAACCTCGTGGCCTACTTTCCGCCACGAATGCCGCTCGCCCTGAACAGCGACGTCAGCATCGCACTCGACAGCTCCAACCTCCACTTCTTCGATGCCGACTCCGGCCTCGCGCTTCGCTAGTCGGCTGCTCGTCGTCGCCCTCCTCGGGGTGGCCGCCTGCTCGTCGGGTGCATCCATCGACGGCGGCATCGGCACCACGGAGGACTCGGGGGGACCGATGGAGGAGACGGCGCTGATCGAGTCGCTTGCCGTACCGATCGTGTATTCCGATTTTGCGTCACGGGTGATCTACTTCGTGATGACCGACCGCTACGCGAACGGCGACCCTGCCAACGACTCCGGCTTCCTGTCGGGTCAACGGAAACTGACCGGCTTCGACCCGACGGATCCGGGGTTCTTCCACGGCGGCGACCTGAAGGGGCTCACCGGTGGTTGCGCGGATCCCAGGACCGGACTGCAACGACTCGTCGACCTCGGCTTCACGGGAATTTGGATTACCCCGCTCGTTGTGCAGCGCACCGTGCAGGGCGATAGCGCGGCATACCACGGCTATTGGGGCGTCGACTTCACGACGGTCGATCCTCGGTTCGGGAGCGAGGCCGAATTGAGCGAGTTCGTGGATTGCGCACATTCCCTCGGAATGAAGGTGTACCTCGACGTCGTGGTCAACCACACCGGTGACGTGATCATGCTCGTCGGTGGGAGCGGCTTCGTCGAGGAACCCGAGCCGCCGTACGAGGCGTTCGTGCTCCCGGCCGAGGCGAACCTGAAGGAGCCCGCGTGGATGAACGACGTCTCCAACTACCACAACCGGGGTGACATCAACTGGGGTGGCTGCAGCCAGGCCTGTATCGAGCAGGGCGACTTCTCCGGTCTGGACGATCTCTTCACGGAGAAGCCGGAGGTTGTGGACGGGTTGGCGGAGGTGTTCGGAAGTTGGATCACGCGGTTCCGCTTCGACGGATTCCGAATCGACACCGCGAGGCACGTCGATCGCGGGTTCTACGAGCGCTGGGTGCCCCAGATACTGGAGACCGCGAGACGCGCAGGAATCGACGACTTCGAGATCTTCGGCGAGACATGGATCACCGAGCCGATCGAGCAGAGTAGGTACCAGCGCGAGTGGGGGATTCCGAACCAGCTCGACTTCCCGCTGTACGACGCCGTAGCACGGTATGCCGGTGGTCTCGTCGGCGCGGGACCGATCATGTTGCGCCTGGAGGAGGACGACTACTCGCGAACCCCGGACGGACGGGCGCCCACACCGGGCACGTTCATCGGGAACCACGACATCGGGCGAACTGCCATGGTCATCAAGTCGCAGTCCGGCGCAGAGGGCGACGAGCTGTTGCGGCGGGTGAACCTCGGGCACGGCATCCTGTACCTCTCGCGCGGAGCGCCGATCATCTACTACGGCGACGAATTCGGGATCGTCGGCACGGGTGGCGACAAGGAAGCCCGCCAGGACCTCTTTGCAACCCAGGTGAGTACCTGGCAGACGCAGGAACGCGTGGGGAGTCCGCCGATCGGAACGGGGTCGTCGTTCGAGGTCGTCGGTCATCCGGTTGGTGAACACCTGCGCAGCCTCGCCCGGTTGCGCCGTGAGCATCCAGTGCTCTGGCGCGGCGCGACCGTGCCGCGCGTGCGTGATGCCGGTGCCATGGCGATCAGCCGGTTCGATACGCCGACAATGACGGAGTACGTGACGCTGTTCAACAACTCGACTGATCCGGTCGAACTGTTGGTGCCGACGTCCACGCCCGGATCCACGTTCGAACCGGTGTGGGGCGAGGTGTCAGCGGCGACCGCCGATGCGGTCGGTGAACTTCCGGTTACGGTGCCGCCGCTGTCGAGCGCCGTCCTGCGGGCGACGACGCCGTTCACGCTCACGAAGGCGGCACCCACGTTGACGGCGGGGGAGGACGACTTCAGCGAACTCTGGCGTCTGGAGGCGGGGACATCCGGGTCTCCGCAGGAGGTCTCGTTCATGCTGGACGACGGGTCCGGTTGGCGACGTATCGCAGTCGACGACTCCGCCCCGTACAGGGGCTTCGTCGCACCGGAATCGATGGCGAGCGGTGCCCGGGTTCGTGCGGTTGCAGTCTCGCGCTACGCCGACGGAACGTTGTCGAGAAGTACCATCGTCACGTTCACGAACAGTAGGTAGGAGCACAGTGGAACCCAACGACTGGTGGCGGCATGCCGTGGTGTATCAGATCTACCCCAAGTCCTTCGCCGACGGAAATGGCGACGGTGTCGGCGACCTGCCCGGTGCACGCTCGCGACTCGACTACCTCCGCGATCTCGGTGTCGATGCGGTGTGGTTCAGCCCGGTCTTCCCGAGTCCGCAGTGCGACGGCGGCTACGACGTGTCGGATTACCGCGATATCGACCCGATGTTCGGAACGCTCGCCGACGCGGAGTCGTTCATCACGCAAGCCCATGCCCGGGGCATTCGGGTCATCCTCGATGTGGTGCCGAACCACACCAGTAGCAAACACCGCTTCTTCCTCGAGGCACTGGCAACTCCTCCGGGCTCTGCGGCGTGGCAGCGCTACCACTGCGTGCGCGGACGGGGCGACAACGGAGAACGTCCACCGAACAACTGGCTGTCGATCTTCGGAGGGATCGCGTGGACCGAGATCCTCGATGCGAACGGAACGAAGACCGGCTGGTGGTACCTGCACCTGTTCGACACCCATCAACCCGACGTGAACTGGGACCATCCGGACATCGTCCGCGAGTTCGACGACACCCTCCGGTTCTGGTTCGACCGCGGAGTCGACGGCATCCGCATCGACGTCGCCCAGGGAATGATCAAGGAACCGGGGTATCCCGACGTCCGTGACAGCAACGACCCCGCACTGCTCGATCCCCACGCCAAGCCGTACTTCGACCAGCCCGGTGTGCACGAGGTGTACCGGCGCTGGCGCAAGATTGCCGACTCCTACGATCCCCCACGTGTGTTCGTCGCGGAGGCCTGGCTCGACACCCCCGAGAAGCGCGCCCGCTATCTTCGTGCCGACGAGCTCCACACGGGATTCAACTTCGATCTCCTCACCGCCGAGTGGGACGGCGACAAGTGGCGGAACATCATCACGTCGTCGATGGCCGCCGATGCCTTGGTCGGTGCACCGACCACGTGGGTGACCGAGAACCACGACGTGCGCAGGGCCCCGACGCGATACGGCGGTCGGGTGGTTCACCGAGAGGTGGCGACCCCGCAGCACCTGGGGCTCGGTCGGGTCCGCTCACTCGCAGCGATGCACACGATCCTCGCGCTCCCGGGCACCACGTACCTCTTCAATGGCCAGGAGCTCGGACTCGAGGAAGTGATCGATCTCGAGGATGCCCAGCGTCAGGACCCGCACTTCTGGCGAACCAAGGGCGAGCACCTCGGGCGTGACGGGTGCCGCGTTCCGATGCCGTGGCGTCGGGTCGGCACGAATCTGGGGTTCAGCCCGGAGGGAGCTTCGCCCGCCTGGCTCACCCAGCCGGCCGACTGGTCGTCGTTGTCGGTGGAGGCGCAGCTCGGTGACGCGACGTCGTCCCTCTCGCGCCTGCGTACTGCGATTGCCGTACGACGACGCCACCGCGCATTGAGCGTCGGCACCTTCGATTGGGAGCAGGAACTGTGCCGCGACGGCATCGTGGCGTTCCGACGAAGTGCACCCGGTGAGCGGAGCGTGCTGTGCGTGGCCAACATGGGATCGTCGACTGCGCCACGGGTACGGGGCGAACTGCTCTGTGCCTCGGGGGACGTCAGCGACGGCTCGGTACCGCCGGACACCTCCGCCTGGTTCGCTATCGACGGTTGATGAACCGCCACGTAGCGGCGGTTGCAACACCGGCAAGGCACATCTTGACGACGTCACCAACGAGGAACGGTACGACACCAAGAGCTATCGCGTTCTGCTCGCCGGTTGCCAATGGAATTCCCAGGTCGATGGCGAGCCACGTTGCTCCGCAGACGTAGATGATCGCCGACCCCATCGTCATCGCGGCGATGGACGTGAGGACGTGTCGATCGTGCCGGTACTCGGCGAGCCGACCGACGACTGCTGCGGCAATGATGAAGCCGACGAGGTAGCCCATCGTGGGTCCGGTGGCAACCGACCAACCGCCGGTGCCGTTGGAGTAGAACGGAAGTCCGACCATACCGAGCAGCCAGTACAGCAACTGGCTGCTTGCGCCGCGCCGAGCCCCCAGGGTCGCGCCAGCCAGCAGAACCGCGAGCGTCTGACCGGTAACGGGTACGGGCGTGAATCCGAGGGGAACCCGTACTTGCGCCAGTGCGGCGGTCAGCAGGGCGAACCCACCGATGAGCGAGACCTCGCGTGCGACCACGGACGATCGAACGTCCGGGCGTACGAGCACGTCAGAAAGCACGACGTTCGACATGATGTGAGCGTACTCGCGTCGTACGAGGAATTACTTCGTCGCGAACGCGACGAGCACCGTGGCGATCACCGTCTTGTCGATGCTCGCCGTATCGAAGTAGCCGCCGCTCTCGACATCGGTCGAGTCGCGCGCCGTGACTTGGAACGGTCCGCTCGACACCGATCGGACGTCGCCGACCTCGGTATCGACCGCACCCAGCAGTGATTCGGCACGTGTTCGGGCGTCGATCATCGCCTCGGCGAGAAGCTCCGGTCGCAACGTGCTCAGCGAGTCGAGGTAGTACTCGGGACCACCCGTGTAGATGTTGACCCCGCGGGCCAGCACCTCGCCGAGGTCGGCCGCCAGCGAGGCCACCTTGTCGACGTCGGTCAGACGGATGATCACCTCGCGGCTCGCCTCGTACGAGATCACGCGGCCGGTCGGGCTGCCCTCGACGAACTCCTTGTTGGCGTAACTGGAGATCGACCCGAGCGTTACCGCCTCGTCGGGAACGTCGTTTCCGTCGAGGAAGCCGAGCACGACGTTCACACCGTCGTTGACCCCGGCGATTGCTGCCGACGCGGTGTCGGCGGATTGCGACACAGAGAGTCTCCACAGCGCGCGGTCGGCTTTCACGTCCCGTTGTGCCGTGCCGCGCACGCTCACGGTGTCGCCGTCGCGGCTCGCGATGCCGTCACCGACCTGTCGTAGTCCCCAGGCCAACGACCCGGCGAGGAGGACGACCGCACCGGCGATCGCGAGGAACCGCGATTCGGATGCGCGGTGTTCGCCCACGTGGCGAGTCTACGGGCCGACGCATCGCTTAGGCTCTGCGACGGTGTCGAACGGTAAGAAGATCATCCTCGATTGTGATCCCGGTCATGACGACGCCTTTGCGCTGATCGTCGCCGCGAAGTTCACCAACTTGATCGGTGTGACGACCGTTGCCGGCAATGCGCCGTTGGAGTTGACGACACGCAACGCCCGCATCATCCTCGACCTCTGTGGTTCGCGTGCGCCGCTCCACTCCGGTGCCGACAAGCCGCTGGTGCAACCGCCCGTCTTCGCCGACTACGTGCACGGCAAGAGCGGCATGGACGGGGCCGTGCTTCCCGAGCCGTCGCGCGGCCCGGACTCCTCCCGTGCCGTCGACTTCATCATCGAGACCGTCCGCGCCGATGACGATGTGTGGTTGGTACCGACGGGACCGCTCACCAACATCGCCCTGGCACTGACACGGGCACCCGACCTCGCCGGTCGCATCGCGGGGATCTCGCTGATGGGTGGTGGTCGGTTGGGGAACCGCACCCCGAGTGCCGAGTTCAACATCTGGCTCGACCCCGAGGCGGCGGCGAAGGTGTTCGCATGTGGTGCGCCCATCGTCATGGCGGGGCTCCACCTCACGCACGAGTTCCAGGCATCGCCGGAACGGATCACGATCGTCGAACGCTCCCACCCGACGGTCGGCCCGATCCTCGCCGGACTCCTTCGTTTCTTCAGCGGTACGTACGTGAACCGTCACGAGGGATTCGTCGGAGCCGCCATGCACGACGTGTGCTCCGTGCTGGCGCTGAGTCACCCGCACCTGTTCACGATGTCGCAACGGTACGTTGCGGTCGAACTGCACGGCGATCACACGCGCGGAACGACGGTGATCGACGACCGCCACCTGTTGGACAAGCCCGCGCCGAACGTGACGATGCTCGAGACGATCGATGCCGACGCCGGATTCGCCGTCATCTCGGAAGCCGTCACGGCCTGCCCGTGAGCGGCCGGCTGGCGCCCTCGGCAGGACTCGAACCTGCGACACCTGGCGCCGGAGGCCAGTGCTCTATCCGCTGAGCTACGAGGGCTTCGTAGTTTCGACAGCGCCCGACGCTATCTCGGGACGATTCCCGACTGTCCCCAACCAGCCGCAACAATCCGCGCCAATCCGCAACAATGAAAGGGTGAAATCCACACCGTGCTCTGCTCCGGGACCCGATCCTCGGTGACCGATGCTGCAGGTGCCGTCGTTGAGCGCGTTGTCGGAGTCGTTGCGAAGCTGTATCCGGGCATCGTTGACCATCTCGACACCGCGGCCCGTCCGAGCGAACATGCCGATGCCCAAGTCAACGTCGCACTCGGTCTCGCCAAGCGCGTGGGCAAGAGCCCCCGTGACGTCGCCAAGGAGATCGTCGATGCCCTCGACCTGCGGGGCTACTGCTCACGGGTGGAAGTTGCGGGTCCGGGATTCCTCAACCTCACCTACGACGATGCGTACCTTGCCGGACTGATTCGCTCGGTCGCACTCGATCCGGCGCTCGGCGTACGTCGGGCGGGAACGATCGAGCGTGTGGTGATCGATTATTCGGCGCCCAACGTGGCCAAGGAGATGCACGTCGGCCACCTCCGCTCGACGGTCATCGGTGATGCACTGGCCAGGATGTGCGAGCGCGTCGGACACGTCGTCGTGCGCGAGAACCACATCGGTGACTGGGGAACGCCGTTCGGGATGTTGATCGAGCACCTCGTGGACCTCGGTGACACCAGTGCGGCGCAGGAACTCTCGGTCGGCGACCTCGACGGGTTCTACAAGCAGGCCCGCAGGAAATTCGAGGAGTCCGAACGATTCCAGGAGCGTTCGCGCCATCGCGTGGTTCTCCTGCAGGGTGGGGATTCCGAAACGCTGCGGCTCTGGGAGTTCCTGGTTGCGGAGAGCGCGCGGTACTTCGCGACCGTGTACGAAAAACTCGGTGTCCTGCTCACCAATGACGACCTCCGCGGCGAGAGCGCGTACAACTCGTTGTTGCCCGAGGTGGTGACGAGGCTCGGTACCACCGGGTTGCTCACCACGGACGACGGTGCCGAGGTGGTGTTCCCCGAGGGATTCACGAACCGCGACAACGAGCCGCTACCGCTCATCATCCGCAAGAAGGACGGTGGATACAACTACGCCACGAGCGACCTCGCGTGCGTCATCGACCGGATCGAGCGTCTCGGTGCCACGCTCATGCTGTACGTGGTCGGCGCCCCGCAGGCGCAACACCTCGCGATGGTCGAGTCCGTTGCGCGGGCGGCAGGGTGGCTGAAGCCCGAACAACGAATGGTGCACGTGGCGTTCGGCAGCGTGCTCGGCAGTGATCGCAAGATGCTGAAGAGCCGCTCGGGCGACACGGTGAAACTCGTCGAACTGTTGGATGAGGCGGTCGAACGAGCGGATGCCTCGATCCTGGAGAAGAACCCCGAGCTACCGGCCGAGGACCGTCGCCGAGTCGCGCGCATGATCGGTATCGGCGCCGTGAAGTACGCCGATCTTGCCAACGACCGGGTCAAGGACTACGTCTTCGACTGGGAACGGATGCTCTCGTTCGACGGCAACACCGCCCCCTACCTGCAATACGCCCATGCCCGTATCTGCAGCATCTTCCGTCGGGCCGGGCTAGCGCGTGAGTCGGTGCGTGAGTCGCGGATCATGGTCGGCCATCCCGCCGAGCGGTCGCTCGTGCTGTGGCTACTGCAGTACGAATCCGCCGTCTGGGATGCACTGGACCGCTACAGCCCCCACCGGTTGTGCACGTACCTGTACGAACTTGCGAGCCGGTACACGTCCTTCTACGAGCACTGTCCCGTCCTCAAGGCCGACGATGACGCGACCAGGTCGAGTCGTCTGGCCATGTGCGACGTGACCGCCCGAGTGCTTGCCGACGGATTGGGAGTGCTGGGTATCGAGGTTCCGGAGCAGATGTGAGCACCATCGGTCGTCACCTGCTGCCCGACACCGCGGAGGTGAAACTCGGACGACTGCACATCGGTGGTTGCGACGTGCACGAGCTTGGTCGGACGTACGGCACCCCGCTGTTCGTCTACGACGAGGAGCACCTGCGTTCACGCTGTGCCGAAGCCGTCCGGTCGTTCGGTGCGGACTCCGTGATCTATGCGACGAAGGCCTTCTTGTGCCTGGAAATGGCCCGGCTCGCCCACGAAGAGGGCTTGATGCTCGACGTCGCAACCGGGGGTGAGCTCTTCGTCGCACTGACGGCGGGTGTTCCCGCCGACCGTTGTGTCATGCACGGCAACAACAAGAGCGTTTCGGAACTGCGCGAGGCGCTGCGCGTCGGTGTGCGGCACGTCGTCGTCGACAGTTTCGACGAGCTTGACAGGGTCGAGGCACTGGTTGCGGAGGGTCTGCCGAGACCTCGGGTGCAGTTGCGCATCACGCCGGGCGTCTACGTACACACCCACGAGTTCGTGAGTACCGGGCAGAACGACTCCAAGTTCGGCTTCAATCTCGCCAATGGCGATGCACTCCGTGCGGTGGATCGGGCACGGGGATCATCCGCGATGGATCTCGTCGGAATCCACTGCCACATCGGCTCGAACGTGTTCGAGACCGCCAACTTCACCAAGGCAGCCGGAGTGATGGTCGAGTTCGCCAACCAGTGCGGGGTCGCCGAGCTGACGATGGGCGGCGGGCTCGGCGTGGCGTACCTGAACGACGAGCGCGCCCAGAGCATCACCGATTGGGCACTGGCGCTGCGCGAGGCATGCACGAATCTCCATACGGGTAGGAAGCTGTTCGTCGAGCCCGGCCGGGCAATCGTCGCATCGGCGGCGGTGACGCTCTACGAGGTCGGCACGATCAAGCCGATTCCCGGCATTCGCACGTACGTCGCGGTCGACGGTGGAATGAGCGACAATCCGCGGCCGGTCCTCTACGGCAGCGGCTACGAGGCATTCGTTCCGGCCCGAACCGATTCCGACCGCACGCTCGGTGTGCGGGTGGTCGGCAAGCACTGCGAGAGTGGAGACGTGCTCATCTCGGACGCCGTGTTGCCGGGTGACCTGCGTGTCGGGGACATCATCGCCACGCCCGTCACCGGTGCGTACGGCCAATCGATGGGTTCGAACTACAACAAGGTTCCGCGACCGGCGGTCGTCTTCGTGAGGGACGGCACGTCGCGCATCGTGGTGCGACGCGAGTCGTACGAGGATCTCGTACGAAATGACGTCACCGATAGCGTCTGAAACATGGCGAAAGCCGCCGAACGGGCACTCTCCGACACGAACCTCGTACGGATCGGGGTGGTCGGCCACGGTGTCGTTGGTTCGGCGTTCACCGCGCTCGTGGCGCGACAGCACGAAACCATCGCAGCACGTACCGGCTTGTCGCTGAAGGTCGTTCGCATCGCGGTTCGCGACTCCTCCAAGCATCCGTCGGTAGTCGGTGATGCGCCGGTCACGACCGATGCGGTCGCCCTCGCCACGTCGGACGACGTGGATCTCGTGGTGGAGGTGATGGGCGGTACCTCGCTGGCGGCCGATGTCATCCGGGCCGCACTCGAGCACGGAAAGCCGGTCGTGACGGCCAACAAGGCGCTGCTCGCCGCGCAATCCGCTGGTCTCTTCAAGGTGGCCGACGAACGGGGTATCGACCTACTGTTCGAGGCGGCGGTGTGCGGTGGCATTCCGCTGATCCGTCCGTTGCGCGAGAGTCTGCGCGGGGAACCGATCCGGCGTGTCCTGGGGATCGTCAACGGAACGACCAACTACATCCTCACCAGGATGACCGAGGAGGGACTCGACTATGCATCGGCCCTCGGCGCCGCACAACAACTCGGGTATGCCGAGGCGGATCCCACCGCCGACGTCGAGGGACTGGATGCAGCGGCAAAGATCGCGATCATCGCCAACTTCGCATTCGGGGTACGCGTCGTCGCTGATGACGTGGCCACGGAAGGTATCTCGCGGATCACCGCCGGCGACATCGCGATGGCCCGCAAGTTCGGTTACGTCATCAAGTTGCTGGGCATCGCCGAGCGCGATTCCGACTCCGGCGCAGTGAGCGTTCGGGTGAACCCCGCGCTCGTGCACCTGCAACACCCGTTGGCATCCGTTCGCGAGGCGTTCAACGCCGTGCTCGTCGAGGGCGAGGCATCAGGTTCGCTGATGTTCTACGGCCGCGGCGCGGGCGGCGATCCCACCGCATCCTCCGTGCTCGGGGACGTCATCGATGCGGCGGTCAACCTCCGTAAGGGCACCCACGCCACGCTCGGGTCGTTCGCCGAGGCGGACTTCTCCTCGCCCGACCAGGTTCGTTCCGAATTCATGGTCACCCTCGAGGTGGCCGATCGGCCGGGCGTGCTCCATG
Organism: Ilumatobacteraceae bacterium; assembly: GCA_044344715.1. Taxonomy (GTDB): domain Bacteria; phylum Actinomycetota; class Acidimicrobiia; order Acidimicrobiales; family Ilumatobacteraceae; genus F1-60-MAGs027. The sequence goes on from JBIJCI010000013.1 coordinate 27,369, forward strand.
CGGTGACCGGAGTCTTTGCGCGCAACGGGGTGAGTATCCGTGCGGCCGAACAGGACGGCATCGGCAACGATGCGCGACTGGTGTTCCTCACCCATGATGCGCGCACCGCGGACATCAAGGCATGCCTCTCGGAATTCCAGCGGCTCGATGCCGTCACCAAGGTGGGTGGCTACATCCGGCTCATCGGCACCTGACACGGTGACACGGGTCTCCGTCGTATGAGGTACGTCTCGACCCGCGGGGAGGCGCCCGAGCTCGGATTCTGCGACACGCTGCTCGCAGGTCTGGCCGCCGACGGTGGTCTCTACGTGCCGGAGTCATGGCCGGGCGTCGCCCACGCCGCTGGCGTCGAGTCGTTCGCCGACCGTGCGGCGGCGATCCTTGCGCCGTTCGTCGGTGACGAGATTCCCGCCCCGAACCTCGCCATGATGTGCCGCGAGGCCTACGCCACGTTCCGTGATCCGCAGGTGGCACCGCTCAGGGAGATCGGGGACAATCGGTGGCTGCTCGAACTCTTCCACGGCCCGACCCTGGCATTCAAGGACGTCGCGCTCCAGTTGCTCGGGCGTCTGTTCGATCACGTGTTGACCGCGCGCAACGAGCGGATCACGATCGTCGGCGCAACGAGCGGGGATACTGGTTCGGCCGCGATCGACGGGGTCAAGTCGTGCCGCAACGTGGTGATGGTGATCCTGTATCCGAAGGGGCGAATCAGCGAGGTGCAGCGCCGGCAGATGACCACGGTGAATGCCGGCAACGTGCACGCGGTGGCGGTCGACGGCACGTTCGATGACTGTCAGGATCTCGTCAAGGCGATGTTCAACGACGCCGGGTTCCGTGACGTTCACCGGCTGTCCGCAGTGAACTCGATCAACTGGGCGCGCGTACTGGCGCAGGTCGTCTACTACTTCACCGCCATCGAGCAGTTGCAGATGACGCAGTCGATGCCGGTTTCCTTCAGCGTTCCCACGGGGAACTTCGGGAACGTACTCTCCGGTTGGATCGCCCGCCGGCTGGGGGCCAACGTCGGACACTTGATCGTCGGTTCGAACGCCAACGACATCCTCACCCGGTTCTTCGAGACGCAGACCATGTCAACGGCCGGGGTGGTGCCGACGTTGAGCCCGAGTATGGACATCCAGGTGTCGAGCAACTTCGAGCGGCTCCTCTTCGAGATGAACCACCGCGACGGTACGGCGACCGCCGCGCAGATGGCGAGGTTCCGGGCGACCGGAGTCCTCTCCGTCACACCAACCCAGTTCGGAGACTGGGTCCGTCCGGTGTTCCGCGGTCATCGAAGCGACGACGCGGCAACACTCGACGTGATTGCGTCGGTGTTCCGCCACACCGGAACGCTCGTCGACCCGCACACGGCCGTCGGAATCGCCGCCACCGCTGCTTGTGCGGCGCCGGACGAACCGGTCGTCACCCTGGCCACTGCCCATCCGGCGAAGTTCGCCGATGCCGTCGAACGGGCAACGGGTGTCCGCCCGTCCTTGCCGGAGCACCTGGCGGATCTCCTCACTCGACCCGAATCCATCACCGAGCTCCCCGCCGAGCTCGGTGCCGTCCAACGGTTCGTTGCGAGCGTCTCGGCGACGCGATAGGGTGCAGGTCGTTCGGCATCGCCGAACATGCCCCACGCAGTCACGCGGTTGACGCGAAAGCACGCTGACGCAGAAGCATCTGAATCAACGGCAACCGTTGTCGTCGTTGCAAAGGAAGGAAACCGTGGCAGCCCCACAGCTCGGTCGAGCGCAGCTCGAGGAAAAGGACCGTGAGGACCTCGCGCAAATCGCGACGGCCCTCGGCATCAGGGGGGTCGCAGCGTCCGAAAAGTCCGTGCTCATCGAAAGAATCCTGGAGGAAACCATGGCACCAGAACCCAAAGAGACGAACCCCAAGACCGGTTCGCGCGGTCCCAAACCCCGCGCTGCAGCGGGTACCGGCGGATCCGCCCCGTTGGGCGCCGACGGAGAGCCGCTCTCGGAGTGGGAGATCGAATTGGCCGAACACGAGGGCACTCCCATCGCTGCCGAAGCCCGAGCTGAGGGCGAACCGCGCGGTCGCGATCGTGGTGATCGTGGTGATCGTGGTGATCGTGGTGATCGTGGTGACCGTGGTGACCGTGGTGACCGCAACTTCCGCGACCGCAACTTCAACGATGGTGGCAGTCGTAATCGTCGACGTCGTGGTCGGCGTCGTGGCGGCGGTCGGGACGACGGCCCGCAGGGCGACGATCGGTACGAATTGGATCAGGTCGAGCCGAACGAGCCGATCAGCACCGAGCCGGTGAAGGTGGAGGGCTACCTCGATCTTCGCGACGAGGGATACGGTTTCCTGCGGATCGGTGGTTACCTGCCCACCCGCAACGACGCCTACGTGTCGGTGCGATTCACGCGTCAGTACGGCTTGCGCAAGGGCGACCATGTCACGGGCCTCTCGCGCCCGGCGGGCCGCAACGAAAAGAATCCTGCACTGCTCGAGATATACACGGTCAATGGTGGCGACCCGGAGAAGGCCCGCAATCGCAAGAAGTTCGAGGAACTGACACCCCTGTTCCCGGACGAAAAGCTCGGGCTCTCGACCTCGGGAGATCCGCTCAACATGACCGCACGAATCATCGACCTGATCTCGCCGATCGGCAAGGGTCAACGTGGAATCATCGTTTCGCCACCGAAGGCCGGCAAGACCACGGTGATGAAGACCATCGCGACCAGTATCGAGAAGAACCACCCGGAGGTGAAGTTGATCGTCCTCCTGATCGACGAGCGCCCGGAAGAGGTCACCGACATGCGCCGCACCGTCAAGGGTGAGGTCATCGCCAGTACCTTCGACCGGCCTTCGGACGAACATACGCAGGTTGCCGAGCTGGCAATCGAGAAGGCCAAGCGCATGGTGGAGATCGGGGAGGACGTCGTCGTCATACTCGACGGAATCACGCGATTGTCTCGTGCCTACAACCTTGCCGCACCGGCGACGGGTCGCATCATGTCGGGCGGTATCGATGCCGGCGCGTTGTACCCGCCGAAGAAGTTCTTCGGCGCCGCGCGCAACATCGAGGAGGGCGGGAGTCTCACGATCCTCGCCACCGCACTCGTCGAGACGAACAGTCGAATGGACGAGGCGATCTTCGAGGAGTTCAAGGGCACGGGCAACATGGAGTTGCGGCTCGACCGACGACTCGCCGAGCGCCGTATCTACCCGGCCATCGACGTCGACGCGTCGAGCACCCGGCACGAGGAACTTCTCTTCGACCGGAAACAGTTGCAGATGGTGTGGAAGCTGCGCCGTGTACTCAGCGGACTCGCCGCCGACGGCAACGCTGCACCGGGTCTGGAGTTGTTGATCGACCGCCTGAAGTCGTTCAAGACCAACGACGAGTTCCTCTCGGAGATCGCCAAGCAGCCCACCGCCTGAGGCGTTGGTCGATCGCTTCCCCGGTGACGTAGTGGCCGAGCCCGACCAGGAGTTCTCCCGGCGGTACGAACGATCGGCACTGCGGTCGTACCTCGGGCGCATCGTTGAGGTCTCGGCCCCGGAGTTCCGGGTCGCAGGGTCCGAACTCGTCGATGTCGAACTGGCGGATCACGCTGCTGCAATCGGCTCGGGAACCCTCTGGGTTCTCGACGCTGCGGGATCGGCACGCGTACCCGTCGTATCCGCGTCACTCGCCTGGATCGCCCGGCAACCGGCCGGGGCGGTGCGCCGACTCGCGGTCATTGCCCGGCACGCTCCGGGAGTCGCAGCACGACGATTGGCCTCGATCACCATTCCCTCGCGGGTGTTCACCATCAACAAGGACGATGTCTCGACCGTCGATGCCGAGCCGCACCTACCGTTCGTCGAACCGGATCCGCAGCACACGAAACTCGCGGAGATGTTCGCGATGGCAGGAGCCGACACCGTGGTCGAACACGGTGTGGTCGCCGCCGAGGTCGCGGGTCTCGAGGTGGCCCGCATCACCGATGAGAGCGGTGAGCCGAAGATTCGCATCGGTGTCGGCACCCACGACCGTGAGACGTTCCGTCTGGTGCACGGTGATACGGCGACGATTGACCAGTTGCGCAGTGTGGTCCACACCGTCGCCGAACGACGCGGTCCGGGGGCGGCCCCGCATCCACTGAACCTCCTCGCGCGGGAGCGGGCGATACGCCACCGGGCGATCGTCGACCCGTCGTCGTTCGGGATGGGCAGGCTCGTCGCGGCCGAGCCGCCGGTGCCGAGGACGAACGTGAAGGACGACGCTCCGTGTTGCGCGATCGGGAACGACTCCGATGGCGAACCCGTGGTGGTCACGTTCGCCTCCGGAATCGACCTCGATCTCGTGCCGTTCGCGGTGGATGCCCGCAATCGCCTGGCATCCGGAGCGCGGGTCGTGATCGTCACCGAGTCGCGCAACGTCGTTTCGGTGCAACTTCGGATCGCGGAGCTCGTCGACTCTCCCGTGGAGTTTCGCGGGGCGTAACCTGAACGTCGTGCTAGCGAAGCTCGACGCCATTCTCGCCGACTTCGAACAGCTGGAAATCAGCCTCACTTCACCGGAGGTTCTGGGTGACCAGTACAAGTTGCGCGATGCATCGCGGCGGTACAAACAGATGGGACCGCTGATTGCCTGCATCCGCGAGTACAAGGACGTGCTCGGCAACGTGGAAGCGGCCCGGGAACTCCTGGAATCGGCCAACGCAGCCGAGCGCGATTCACTGGATGCGGAACTGAGGGAGGGACTGACCCGCATCGGACAACTTGAGGACGACCTGAAGGTGCTCCTGATTCCGCCGGATCCGAACGACGGTCGGAACGTCCTGCTCGAATTCCGCGGCGCCGAGGGTGGTGAGGAGGCGAACCTCTTCGCCGGCGAACTCCTCGAGATGTACCGCGCATGGGCGAATCGCAACGGCTGGGCGTTCGAGGTGCTCTCCTACGACAGGTCACCGATGGGTGGCGTGAACCAGGCAACCGTGCTCGTGAAGGGGGAGACCGCCTGGCGCAGACTGCGGTTCGAGGGCGGCCCGCACCGGGTGCAGCGCGTTCCCGTCACCGAGAATGCGGGTCGCATCCACACCTCGTCGGCGACGGTAACCGTCATGCCCGAGGCCGAGGAGATCGACATCGCGATCGACGAACGTGATCTGGAGATCGACGTGTACCGATCCGGTGGACCGGGAGGGCAGAGCGTCAACACCACGGACTCCGCCGTACGGATCACCCACAAGCCGACGGGCGTGGTGGTGGCGATGCAGGACGAGCGGAGCCAGCTCCAGAATCGCATCAAGGCGATGCAGGTGTTGCGGTCCCGACTACTGCAGCGCAAACAGGATGAGTACGAGGCGAAGCAATCGGCCGAACGTCGGGCGCAGGTCGGTAAGGGTGGTCGCGGTGAGAAGATTCGCACCTACAACTACAAGGAGAACCGCATCACCGACCACCGCATCGGCTTCACCTTGTACCAACTGCAGGACGTCCTCGCCGGCAACCTGGATCCGGTCGTCGATGCGTTGACGCTGGAGTACCAGGCGGAGCAGCTCGCGAAGCAGGTCGGTGGCGAGTGAACCGGGCGTGACCGACGCGAGTACGTGGCGGGAGCTGCTCGCCGACGCCGCCGCAGCGCTGGACGACGTTCGCGAAGCGCGCTTCGTTTGCGAGCATGCTGCGGGTCTCACCGCAACCGAGTTCACCGGTGTGCTCAACGACGCGGTTGCACAGCGTATGGGACTGCACGTTCAGGAGATGGTCCGTCGGCGACTGGGTGGCGAGCCGCTTCAGTATGTGCTCGGACGATGGGCGTTCCGCCACCTGGATCTGTTGGTCGACCGCCGAGTGCTCATTCCGCGGCCCGAAACCGAACTCGTCGCCGAGGCCGCCATCGGCTTTGCGCAAGCCTGCGCTCCGACTCGCACGGTGGTCGACCTCGGCACGGGTTCGGGAGCAATCGGATTGTCGATGGCCCATGAGTTGCCGCTCAGGGGAACCACGGTCTGGCTCACCGACTCGTCGGCCGACGCGCTCGATGTGGCGAGGGCGAACCTCGCCGGCATCGGTCGGGCGGGTGCCAACGTCCGGGTGTGTTGCGGCGACTGGTACGAGGCACTTCCTTCGATGTTGCGCGGCGAGGTCGACGTGATCGTCTCCAATCCGCCCTACGTCGCCGACGAGGATCGCGAAGTCGAGGATGTCGTACGGACCTTCGAGCCGCACGAAGCCCTCTTCTCAGGGCCCGACGGGCTCGACGACTTGCGTGTGATCATCGATGGCGCGCGGGCGTGGTTGCGACCCGGTGGTGCCCTGGTGCTCGAGATCGGCCACCGCCAGGGCGAGGCAGTGCTCGAGTTGATGCAGTCCGCCGGACTGCGCGAGCGGGGGATGCGTCGCGACCTCAGCGGTCGGAATCGTTTCGTGGTGGCCCTCGCCTAGTCGGCGAGCTCACCGCTACGCCGCAGCCGTACTGCGTCGCCGACATGCTCGCCGTGCACGAACCTGTCGGCGACCGTTGGATCGTCGCTCACGATCCATGCCCTACGGCTATCGGCCCGTATCGCCGAGGCGATCAGTCGCTCCGGGCGGCCCTCGCGGTCGTGCATCACGGTGTACGACTCGATCGTCGCGGTGCCGGCCGCATCGTCCCCGAGTGCCAGCTCGCGACGTGGCAGAACGTCGATTTCGGCCTGCGGCGAGGCGTGACGGAATCCGCCGTTCGGTGGTTGCGTGGCGTACACGCCGAAGGCGTGCTTGGTTGCGAATCCACCATTGGCCCAGACGAACGCCCGATCATTGGGAGCCGCGCGCAGACAGCGGACGGCGGTTGCAATGGAATGCATCACGTAGTTGTTCCAGGGTCCGCCACCGAACGAGAGACCGCCGGTGAGCGTGAGTGGTCGCGTGACGTCGAGTCCGAGCGAGGCCGCCCCGAGTTGTACCGCGGACGGGAAACACGAGTAGAGGTCGACGAAGGCGACGTCGTCGAGGGCGACTCCCGCAAGGTTGAGTGCGAGCTCGCCGCCGCGCCGCACCGCCGGAGTCTCGGCGAACGACCACCGATTGGAGACGTACTGGTGTTCGTGACAGTCGGTACCCGAGAGTGGGAAGACCCAACGATCGCGCGGTACCCCGAGTGATGCCGCCCGCTCCGCCGAGCACATCAGCAGTGCCGCCGCCATGTTCACCTGGTTGTTCGAGTTCATGACCTTTCGGTAGGGCAGACCGATCATCCGATTGTCGGGCGACACCCGGAGGATCTCCTCGGCCGTCATGGTCGTTCGACTCCATGCGAACTCGTTCCCTTCAGCAATCGCACTGAAACGCGACCACAGGTCGGCGATGTGCCGGTCGTGGGTCGTGACGTCCCGGCCGGCGGCGGCGCGCAGCGCCGACTCGAAGAGGGGATAGATCTGCACCGGCAGCATGATTCCCAGACGGGTCTCCTCGTCGTTCAGGAGCGGGAGGTCGTCGACGATCGGCTCGGCGGGTGGAGCATCGTCGACCTGCGGCCAGTCAAGGAGCGATGCGTCCTTTACGGACGTTCGGGTACGCGAACTCTCGCCACCGGCAAGCACGACGAAGTCGACCTCGCCGTCGGCGATTTGCCGGGCGGTGAGGTTGACGAGGGTTTGTGGCATGTTGCCGCCGTGGGGCGTCGTCGCATACTGACGAGCGTGCATACCGCATGCCCGCGCCAGGGCGTGGGCGGCGTTGGTGTACTTCCAGGACAACAACCGCACCACTCGCACCGAGTCGACCGAGGAGGGCGGGGTGATCGATGCATCGGTGCAGGCCGCACCGACCGCGCGTGCCATGAGTTCGACGGGATGCGATGCGTCTGCAGCGGTGGTGAATCGCTCGAGTTCCTGACCCTGTCCGATGATGACCGGAGTGCGGGGATCGACGGACATCGTGACACAAGGGTACGCAACCATGCGCGGTGCGGGCCTATGCTGGCGTCGATGGCGTCAGCCTCGGGAAGTCAATCGCAGAAGCGAATCGCCATCGGTTCGGACCACGCCGGTTTCGAGTTGAAGGGATTTCTCGTTGCCCTGCTCGATGGCATGGGGTACCGCGTCGAGGACTTCGGCACCCACTCGTCCGAGGCGACTGACTATCCGCCCATCTGCGCCGACGTCGCGCGTGCCGTCCGCGATGCCCGCGCCGACCTCGGCATCGTTCTCGGCGGAAGCGGTCAGGGTGAACAGATCGCGGCCAACAAGGTGCGCGGAATCCGTGCGGCCCTGTGCAACGACACCTGGCTCGCGGAGATGGCCCGTTCGCACAACGACGCGAACGTCCTGGCGATGGGTGGGCGGGTCGTGACCGCCGCGCAGGCCGAGCAGATCGTGAAGAAGTTCCTCGACACACCGTTCGAGGGTGGTCGTCACGCCAGGCGTGTGGGACAATTGAGCGAGATCGAGTCCGAAGAAGCGGCTCGTCAGGAAAGATAGGACGCATGCCGTTTCCCTCCGACGAGACTCCCGACACCCAGGTAGATGCGTTGATCGAGAAGGAGCGCCTTCGACAGACCACCGGACTCCAGCTCATCGCCAGCGAGAACTTCACGTCCCCGGCGGTCATGCGTGCGACCGGGTCGGTGCTGACCAACAAGTACAGCGAGGGTTACCCGGGAAAGCGCTACTACGGCGGCAACGCCGTCGTCGACGAGATCGAGTCCCTCGCAATCGAGCGCGTGAAGCAACTCTTCGGCGCCGAGCACGCGAACGTGCAGCCCCACTCCGGGGCGAGTGCGAACATGGCCGTGTACCAAGCGATGTTGAAGCCGGGCGACGTGGTACTCGGGCTGAGCCTCGACCACGGTGGACACCTCACCCATGGCTCGCCGGTCAACGCGAGCGGGATCTTCTACGACTTCCGTTCCTACAAGGTCGGCGTCAACGACGAACGAATCGACTTCGACGAGGTCCGCCGGCTCGCCCACGAACACCGACCGCGAATGATCGTGGCCGGTACCACCAGCTATCCACGCCGGATCGAGCCCGAGCCATTCAAGAAGATCGCCGACGAGGTCGGTGCGTACATGATGTTCGACATCGCGCACCTCGCCGGCCTCGTTGCCGGGGGAGCCCATCCCAATCCGGTGCCGTTCGCCGACGTCGTCACGTTCACCACGCACAAGACGCTGCGAGGGCCCCGCGGAGGCTGCATCCTCTCCACGAAGCAGCACGCGCAAGCCATCGACAAGGCCGTGTTCCCCGGGCAACAAGGCGGCCCGCTGGAGCATGCGGTCGCCGCCAAGGCCGTCGCGTTCTTCGAGGCACTGCAGCCGAGTTTCCGCACGTACGCCCACCAGATCGTGCAGAACGCCGCGGCACTCGCCGAAGCGCTGGCAACGCGCGGATTCCGCCTCGTCTCCGGGGGTACCGACACCCACATGATGGTGGTCGACCTACGGACGTTCGATGCCGAGCTCACCGGTAAGGAGGCGCAGGCCGTACTCGACGCAGCCGGCATCACGCTGAACAAGAACACGGTGCCGAACGATCCACGGAGTCCGTTCGTCACGTCCGGGGTTCGCATCGGCACGCCTTCGGTCACCACACAGGGCATGACCGAGGGCGAAATGGCGACCATCGCGGACTTCATCGTCACGACGCTGAAGGGTCGCAACGATCCGGACACCATTGCAGACGTTCGTGCGAAGGTCGCGAACCTGTGCGCCGCATTCCCCGCCTATCGTTAGACACGTGATGGTCCGTCGTCGGAGTCGGACAGCAGCCCGCGCATGATCCGGTCGTCGTCGTACCTCATCGTCGGTGGCGTGGCCGCCCTCGGTACTGCGGTAACGATGCCGTTCGTCATCCGGCTCGCGAAGCGACAGGGCTGGATGGCAACACCCGATGAGCGACGGATGCATCCCGTTCCGACCCCCGACGTCGGAGGAATCGCGATGTTCATCGGGATCCTGGCCGCCGTGCTCGTCTCCGCACTACTCGGGGATTTCAAGCAGCTCTTCCAGGACAGCACGGAAATCGTCGGGGTCCTCATCGCCGTGGCAATCATCTTCGTCGTCGGCATCCTCGACGACATCCGCGACATCTCGCCGCCGGCCAAGGTCACCGGTATCGTCATCGCCGCCGTGGCCCTCGTGTGGTTCGGGGTCACGATGTTCCAGTTCAGGCTTCCGTTCCTCGACGTCTTCGTGATCTCCGACGACTGGGTGCCGCTCATTACCGTGCTCTGGCTGCTCGGGATGACGCAGGCAATCAATCTGATCGACGGACTGGACGGTCTGGCGGCCGGGATCGTGGCCATCGGCGCCGGAGCGTTCTTCATCTATTCCCGCGAGCTCGCAGGAGACAACCTGCTCCCGCAACCCAACATCGGACCGCTCGTTGCCGTGATCGCGGTCGGTGTCTGTGTCGGTTTCCTGCCCTACAACTTCAATCCCGCCCGCATCTTCATGGGAGACAGCGGGGCGCTGCTACTCGGATTGTTGATGGCGGTGGCAACGAGCGTCGTCGGTGGCCGTGCCGACCCCGACGTGGCATCGGCGAACGGACAGACGTACTTCTTCCTCGCGCCGATCTTCATCTCGCTGTTGGTGCTCGCCGTGCCGATCGTGGACGTCGTGTTTGCGATCATCAGGCGCACGGCCAGCGGTCGCAGCGTGGCACAAGCGGACATGGGACACCTGCACCACCGGCTCATCCAGCTCGGGCACGGTCCCCGTCGGGCGGTGGTGATCCTGTGGGGGTGGGCGGCCCTGCTCTCCACCGTCGTTCTCTTCTCGGCCCTCTACAGCACCGGTTCTGCGCTCGTCGTTCTCATCATCGTGGGCAGCGCGTTGAGCGTGTTCACGGTGTTGCATCCTCGGCTACGCGATGATTCGGCACAAGTTCACGAATCGGATTTGGTCGACGAGCCGCCGCGCGCCTAGTTTGTTAAGCGGTTCACAAGCCCCGTGAATCGCGACGAACAGACGAACAGACGAAGGTGTCAACGTTGGCAAAACAGCCCGACTCGATGAACAAGGGAATGGAGATCGCGGGCACCACGCTCGTGTTCTTTCTGCTCGGGTGGTTCATTGACCGGCGGCTCGGCGTGACTCCGTTGTTCATGATCACGTTCGTGATTGCCGCGCTCGTCGCACAGTTCCTCAAGATGTATTACCAGTACAACGCGCAGATGGTGCGGCTCGAGGCACAACGTCGCGAGGCGGTGCACGCAGAATGAACTCCAAGGCAAGTTCCTCCG
>JBIJCI010000085.1:0-3313 GCA_044344715.1 Ilumatobacteraceae bacterium
CTTCGATCGGTCGCTGTACCTCGGTGGCAGGCGACCATGCACTCGTCATGGTTGCGAGAGCACACCTCGGTGACGTCGAGGGACCCGCCAACTCGTAGGCTTTTTCGAACATATGGCTTACGTATACGCATTCGACCACAAGCACCGTAAGGCACCGATGAGCATGAAGGACCTGCTCGGTGGCAAGGGGGCGAACCTCGCCGAAATGATGACGGTGCTGAAACTTCCGGTTCCGCACGGCTTCACCGTCACCACCGATGCCTGCCGCCACTACATGCGCGGTGGTTGGCCGAAGAGCCTCGACAAGGAAATCGCCCAGCACGTCGCGGCTCTCGAGAAGAAGATGGGTCGCAAGCTGGGCAATGCAAACGATCCACTCCTCGTTTCCGTGCGCTCCGGTGCCAAGTTCTCGATGCCGGGAATGATGGACACGGTGCTCAACCTGGGGTTGAACGATGCGAGCGTGCAGGGTCTCGCCCGCTCCACCAACGACGAACGCTTCGCCTACGACAGCTACCGACGATTCATTGCGATGTACGGACGGATCGTGCTGGGCGTCGAGGGTCGCCACTTCGAGCATCCACTCGAACAATCGAAGGCATCGGTGGGCACCAGGAACGATGCCGACCTGCCGGCCTCGAAGTTGCGCGAGCTCAGCGACCAGTACAAGGCGATCGTCAAGCGCGAGACCGGCAAGGACTTCCCGCAGGATCCGGCCAAGCAGTTGCGTGGTGCCGTCGAGGCCGTGTTCCGTTCGTGGAACGGCGCCCGCGCGATCGCCTACCGGGTAAGGGAGAAGATCAGCCACGACCTCGGCACCGCGGTGAACGTGCAGGCGATGGTGTTCGGCAATCGCAACAGCCAGTCGGGAACCGGTGTCGGCTTCACGCGCAATGCCGCCACCGGCGAGAACAAGCCGTACGGCGACTACCTCATCAACGCCCAGGGCGAGGACGTGGTTGCCGGCATCCGCAACACCGAGGACCTCGACGCCCTGAAGCGCCAGTTCCCCAAGGTGCACGCCAAGTTGCTCGAGATCTTCGCGCGGCTCGAGCACCACTACAAGGACATGTGCGACACCGAGTTCACCATCGAGGACGGAAAGCTCTGGATGTTGCAGACCCGAGTCGGCAAGCGCACCGGGGCTGCGGCGCTGCGTATGGCGGTCGAGATGGTGAAGAACGGTGGGACCGGCAAGCACAAGTGGAAGATCAGCAAGAAGGAAGCGCTCATGCGCATCACTTCCGACCACCTCGACTCGGTGCTGCATCCCCAGTTCGCCGAAAAGACGAAGGCGGTCGCAAGAGGGCTCGCGGCGTCGCCGGGTGCCGCAGTCGGCAGGGTCTACTTCACCGCCGACGATGCCGAACGTGCAGCGAAGGCCGGAGAGCCCGTCATTCTGGTGCGCAACGAAACGAGCCCGGAGGACGTGCACGGAATGATGGTTGCCAAGGGCATCCTCACGTCTCGTGGCGGTCTCGTCAGTCACGCTGCCGTCGTGGCCCGCGGTTGGGGTACCCCGGCGGTGGTCGGAGCCGAGGCGGTGAGGATCGAGGGAAGGCAATTCTCGGTCGACGACACCGTGGTGCGCGAGGGTGACACGATCTCCATCGACGGCGCCACGGGTGACGTCATGCTCGGGGCGCTCACCCTGGCGGGTTCCAAGCCGCCCGCCGAGTTCCACATCATCCTCAAGTGGGCGGACGAAGTTCGCAAGGGCAAGTTGAGCGTGCGGGCCAACGCCGACACCGGCGATGATTCGAAGGTTGCCCGCGAGTTCGGCGCCGAGGGCGTCGGACTGTGCCGTACCGAGCACATGTTCCTCGCCCCCGACCGCTTGCCGGTCGTGCGGCGCATGATCCTGGCCGACTCGCCGGAGCAGGAGTCCGCCGCGCTCGAGGAGCTGCGAGCGGTCCAGAAAGAGGACTTCGCCGCGATCCTGCGGGCCATGAGCGGGTTGCCGGTCACCGTTCGCTTGCTCGACCCGCCACTGCACGAGTTCCTCCCGCGCGTCGACGAACTCGAGATCAAGGCGGCAACCGTTGGCCTCTCCGTGGAGGAGAAGCAACTCCTGAAGGCGGCACATGCCTGGGCCGAGGTCAACCCGATGCTCGGCACTCGCGGTGTGCGCCTCGGCGTCATCAAGCCGGGCTTGTACGCAATGCAGGTTCGCGCACTCATGGAGGCCGCCGATCAGGTGGCGGGCGAGGGCTACGAGCCGATCGTCGAGGTGATGATTCCGCTCACCGTCACCGACGACGAGTTGGCACTCGCCCGGGGTTGGGTGCAGAGCGTGCTCGACGAGTTCGCGTCGCGCCCCCGATCCACCCCCTCCGGCAAGAAAGTGAAGCGCCCGCAGGTCACCATCGGCACGATGATCGAGACGCCGCGTGCAGCGATCCGCGCCGACGAGCTGGCGGCACACGCCGACTTCTTCAGTTTCGGAACCAACGACCTCACGCAGATGACGTTCGGATTCAGTCGCGACGACGTCGAGAGCCGCATGATGCCCGCCTACCTCGAAGCCGGACTGTTGAAGCGCAACCCCTTCGAGACCATCGACCAGACCGGTGTCGGCGAGCTCGTGGAGATGGCGGCAAAGCGCGGTCGCAAGGTCAAGCGCAAGCTCAAGCTCGGCGTGTGCGGCGAGCACGGCGGTGACCCCGAGTCGATCGGACTCTTCTACCGGGCGGGTCTCGACTACGTGAGCTGCTCGCCGTACCGCATCCCGATCGCCCGCCTCGCTGCGGCTCAGGCGATCATCGGCGGCGCGAAGAGCGATACCAAGTAATCGGTAACCGTCCGCCCGAGTGGTTAGCGTCGCTCGCGTGGTAGCGGCATGGTTGTCGGCTTCGTTCGGCGACGGTGAATCCACGGGCGGAAGTTTCGCCGACGTTGACGTACCCGGATGGGGGTGGCTGCTCCTCGTCGGCACGATCGTCGCGGCGCTGCTCGTCGACCTGCTCGTGTTCCACCGGCGGGCGCACGTCGTGAAACTGCGCGAGGCGGCGATCGAGAGCGTGGTATGGGTAGGTATGGGCCTGGCGTTCACCGGGGTCATCGCATGGATGTTCGCTGGACAGAGCCAGGGCAGCGCCCCCGCCGTGGAGTACCTGAGTGCCTACCTGATCGAAAAGAGCCTCTCGGTCGACAACGTCTTCGTCTGGGCGGTCATCTTCTCCCACTTCGCCGTGCCCCGCGAGTACCAGCACCGAACGCTGTTCTGGGGAATCTTCGGTGCCCTCCTGATGCGCTTCGTCTTCATCGCGGTCGGAACCGCGGTGATCGAGCGGTTTGCGTTCCTGCTCGTCAT
>JBIJCI010000051.1:0-11810 GCA_044344715.1 Ilumatobacteraceae bacterium
GCTGTAGCTCAGTTGGTAGAGCGGTACGTTCGCAATGTACAGGCCAGGGGTTCAATTCCCCTCAGCTCCACAAGTGGCGGGCACCCATCCGCGTCGGCGAGACTGTCCCCACCGTCGTAGACGGTGAGGGGGCTCATCATGACGACACCTGCAGGACTCGGCTGGTTCGAGGCAATCAACGCGGCGACCGGACCGGGACAGATCTTCGAACTGGTCGAAGCCAACGTGCGCGAGGTGCGCACCCAGGTGTTCAAGAACGCACCCGCCAACGTGGCGCAGTTCTTTGCATTGGCACGCAACCACGGCGACAAGGACTTCCTCGTCTACGAAGACGAACGTCTCACCTTCACCCAGTCGCTCGACCGCATCGATGCCCTCGGTCACGCGCTCGTCGAGCGCTACGGGGTGCAAAAAGGCGACCGCGTGGCGGTGGCCATGCGCAACTACCCCGAGTGGTGCATGTCGTTTGCCGCGATCCTCTCGGTGGGCGGCATCTCGGTGTCGATGAACTCCTGGTGGAAGGAAGAAGAGATGGACTACGCCCTGCGCGACTCGTCGCCCAAGGTGCTGATCTGCGACGACGAGCGGTACGCCGTCGCCAAAACCACCTGCGAGGCGCTGGGCATCAAGGTGCTGCTCGTGCGCTCCACGCAACAGGCTCCGGCCGGTGCCGACCACTGGCACGACGTGGTGCAACTGGGCAACAAGCCCGCCCCGGTGGAGATCGCCTCCGACGACGACGCCACCATCCTCTACACCTCGGGCACCACCGGCTTCCCGAAGGGAGCGGTGTCCACCCACCGGGCGATCGTCAGTTCGCTGATGGCGTTCTCGCTGCGCCAGACGGTCGACGGCATGCGCGCCACGTCGAAGCCCGAGCCCGACCCGTTCCCACCGTCGTTCATCCTCATCGTGCCGCTCTTCCACGTGACGGGATGCGTTCCGGTGATGATGAGTTGTTTCGTCGCCGGCCTGAAACTGGTGATCATGTACAAGTGGGATCCCGAGAAGGCGATGCAACTCATCGAGCGCGAGAAGGTGACCAACTTCGTCGGCGTACCCACCCAAAGCTGGGACTTGGTCAACCACCCCGCGTTCCCCAACTACGACCTCTCGTCGCTGCGTGCCGTGGGCGGCGGTGGCGCACCCGCCCCGGCAGCGTTGGTGCACAAGGTGGCGAACAGTTTCAAGAAGGGCGGCCCGCAACTCGGCTACGGCATGACCGAAACCAACGCCTTCGGCCCGGGTAATCGCGGCGCCGACTACGTCGAACGCCCCACCAGCACCGGGCGTGCCGTGTTACCGATGAGGGTGGAGATCCGCGACGCCGAGCGTCGCACGCTGCCGCCGGGGCAAACCGGCGACATCTGGATGGCGGGTCCGATGCTCATCCGTGGCTATTGGAACAAGCCCGAAGCAACCGCCGCCACCATCGTGGATGGCTGGTTGTTGTCAGGCGACATTGGTCGCATGGACGACGACGGATTCCTCTACATCGAAGACCGCGCGAAGGACATGATCCTGCGCGCCGGCGAGAACGTGTACGGAGCCGAGGTGGAGCACGCCATCTACGAGCACCCGGCGGTGCACGAGGCGGCCGTGTTTGGTCTGCCCCATGAACGACTCGGTGAAGAGGTGGCGGTGGCGGTGTACCCCAAAGCGGGGCACCAGATCACCCCGGACGAGCTGTGGGCATTCCTCGACGGCAAGATTGCCGCGTTCAAGGTGCCGAGCCATGTGGTGATCCTGAGTGAACCGCTACCGCGGAATGCCGCCGGCAAGTTCCTGAAGCGTGAGCTGCGCGACCGTGTAGTGAACGGCGGGCTGGCTACCGCCAGTCGCTAGCGCGTCAACACCACGCCTAGGAAAATCCCTAGATCTACTGGGGCTCGGCGCTTCCCACGGCATGACCTAGTTCTGGGTCCGACCCCTTCCGCTTCTGCGGGGGGGGGGGGGGCAGTTCTGGGGCAAACTACCGCCGGGTAGTTCAAACATGCCACACCCCTGGTCTATCGTTTGCGAGTCCCAATGGTGTCCCATACGCATGTCTAGTTCCTACACCGTTGCGCTCTGGTGCGCCGACACCTCGCACCTCTCGTCGTTTGCTGGCGCACACTTGCTTCGCGCCGGCCTCAGCACGGCGAATCGTGGCCGTGCCGGCGACGAGATTCCCGTCGTGGTGGGGGTTGCCAGCTCGCGTCGGTTACCGATCTTGTCGCGCGAAGTGTCGGCGCGCGGGTTGCTGCAGCCGCGGCGTCCCAAGGCGGCCACACACGAGCGCTTCGACTACCTGCTTACCTTCGGCAGTGGGGTGCACGTCGAAGCTGGTCGCTTGGCCCGCGAAGCGACGAATGCACAGGTGCTTGATGCTCACGAGTTGGTCGAACACCTCGACGGGCTGAGCCCGAGGTCCATGCCCAAGGGCGACGTCATTACCGTGTTCAATCGGGTGGCCAAGCCACCGCGACATGTGACGGTGCGCTGCGGCGATACCACCGATGTACGCACCGTCGCCGCACTCTGCCAGCGGCTGGTGCTGGCGCTCAACCGCTGACGATGCGGTTACTTGCGACGTCGCGGCTTGTCGAGTAGTTCCACCATGCCGCACTTCAGCACCACGCTCAGGCGGGTGAGCGTGTCGAGCGAGGGAGAGAAGTGGCCGTTCTCGATGCGGTTGATCGTCTTGCGGTCGACACCGGCCAGCTCGGCCAGACGGGCCTGCGAGAAGCCACGCTCACCTCGCAGATCCACCAGTCGCTCGGCAACGGTCGCGGCCGAGTCGGTTGAGGCCTTCTTCAATTGTGCGGAAAGTGACTTCCCCTTCATCTTCGGTAACTCCTTATTCTCGTGCCCGCACTCGTAAAGTTCGACGCTGTCAGCAGTTCCTAACTATATATTCGTGCGGCATCGCCGTCACGACACGAACGTACCTTCTAGGGTGAATCCGTCGTGAAACAAGCCACGCTCAACGTCGTCACCATCGGTAATGCCATGGTCGACGTGATCACTTCCGTTCCGGAGGCCTTCCTTTTTCAGCACCACCTAACGAAGGCATCGATGATGCTGGTCGACGACGAGCGTTCGCGCTTCCTCATGTCTCGGATTGATGACAGTTTCATGACAAGTGGCGGTTCTGTGGCCAATACCAGCCATGGACTGGCGAGCTTGGGCGGTCGTGCAGGCTTCATCGGCAAGATTGCCGACGACGAGCTAGGAAAAGTTTTCACGCGCGATCTCGCGGACGCCGGCGTGTCGTTCTTCCCGGCCCCCAAGGACCACGGGTTGCCCACCGGGCGGTGCGTCATCGTGGTCACCCCCGACGGCCAGCGCACCATGAATACGTATCTCGGAGCCGGGGCGGTGCTGCACCCCCGCGACATCGACCCGCAGGCCGTGCAGAGCTCCGAGTGGGTGTTCCTCGAGGGATACCTCTTTGATAAGGACGATGCCAAGGAGGCCTTCCGCACCGCCGCCCGCTACGCCCACGAGGCCGACCGCAAGGTGGCGCTCACCCTCAGCGACTCGTTCTGCGTGCAGCGCCACCACGACGACTTCCTCGCGTTGGTCAGCGACGAGGTCGACTTGTTGTTCGCCAACGAGCACGAGCTCGCCACGTTGTACGCCACCGAGGACTTCGACCGGGCCATCGCCAGCCTTCGCGACAATTGCCCGCTGGCGGTGGTGACGCGCAGCAAGCGGGGATCGACCGTGGTGACAGCCGGCGACATCATCGAGGTGCCGTCGTTGCCCGTCGACCCGATCGTCGATGCCACCGGCGCCGGCGACATGTACGCGGCCGGGTTCCTCTACGGCATCACCCACGGAAAATCACTCGAGCAGAGTGCCGAGATCGCCACGATCTGTGCGGCCGAGGTGATCATGCACATGGGCCCACGCCCGCAGGTGCGCCTGGCCACGTTGTTGGCCGACGACCTGCGCTAGGAGCGACGGGCCGGCACGGCGGCCCCCAAACGGCGGTTACTTGTCGCCGTCGGCGGGGTGGTAGGCGAGTTGCAGGTCACCGAGTCGCACCAACGTGGAGGCCACCCATCCGCCCAGTGATCCGAAGTGTTCGTCGAGAAGCGCGTTGGTGCCGTCGGCCAGCGTGGCTTCGGCCAGTTCGTAGGCACCCACGTACACGATCTCGGCCGCATGATCGACGGGTCGCGAGGCGTTGGCCGCGGAGATGGTTTCGCTGCTGATGCTCTCGCGCGTCAGTTGCTGGTTGCCGAGTCGCGGGCTGCCCAGCGGTGCCACGCCCGCCACCTTCGCCGCGTCGACCGGCGACACGAGCCGCTGCAGGCGGAACACGATCTCCATCTCGATCAGCGGTGCCTCGTGATAAATCTCCTCCACGTACCAGGCGCGGTAGGTGGCCTGGCTCCACGCCGGCCAGGTGAAGGTGATGTGCGCCACCACCCGCGGCGGCTGACCCTCGCCGGGCAGGCCGTAACTGGTGGCCCACACCACGTCGCCGAGCAGCACGTCGGTGGTGAGGTGCTCCTCGAATGCCTGACGCTCGAGGAAGGCGTTGCCGAACGCGTCGCGCAGCGCGCCGATTGCGTCGGTGAACACGTGGTCGAGCACCCGATCAGGCTACGAGTGTGCGAGAATCGCCGGCATGCCGATGGTGATCTACGAGGTGAGCGGGGGCATCGCCACCCTCACCCTCAACAACCCGCAGGAACGCAACTCGATGACCGCGGAGATGGTGAGGGAAATCGTGGCGGCGATGGACGCCGCCGAGGCCGACCCCGAGGTGCGGGTGGTGGTGGTGACCGGTGCGCCGCCGGCGTTCTGTGCGGGGGCAAACCTGGGCAACCTGGCCGAGGCCACGCGCGAGTCGCTGCTCGGCATCTACGAGGGATTCCTACGGATCGCCCGTAGCACCCTGCCCACGATCGCGGCGGTCAACGGTGCGGCGGTCGGTGCAGGGATGAACCTTGCCCTCGGGTGCGACCTGCGGATCGCTGGCAAGGGTGCCAAGTTCGATTCGCGATTCCTGCAATTGGGCCTGCACCCCGGTGGCGGCAACACCTGGATGCAACTGCAGATCGCCGGCATGCAGACCACGATGGCCACGGTTGCCTTCGGCGAGGTGCTCGACGGCGAGGCGGCGCTGCGTGCGGGCCTGGTGTGGAAGTGCGTCGACGACGACCAGTTGCTCGCCACCGCGCGCGAGGTGGCGGCCAAGGCCGCGTCGGCGCCCAAGGAGCTGCTCGTATCGATAAAGACGACGATCCGCTCGATCGGGTCGGTGCCCTCGCACGCCGAAGCGGTGGAGTTCGAACTGGGGCCCCAGGTGTGGTCGACCCGTCAGCCGTGGTTCCGCGAGCGCTTGGCGGCGTTGCAGGCCAAGATCTCCAAACGGTGACGGGCGCACGCCCACGGCGGTGACGGCCGTACGGGGGTGACGGCCGTACGACCACGGCGGTGACGGCCGTACGGGGGTAGCGCCGCCCGCGCGAACTACCATCGGCAATCGGGCACCGACGTGGCATGACCAAGCGCAAAGTAGGACTCGCCTGGTTGGAGTGGCGCATGGAGGCCCTGAACTTCTCCAGCATGGAGCAGGCCGCGCAGGCGTGCGGTATCAACCGCGGCACGTTGTACCGCTACTTCGCCTTCGAACAGCGACCGTCGATCGACGTGTTGCCGTCGCTGTGTGACGGGTTGCAGGCGGCACCGCTCGAGGTGCTGCGAGCGCTGAAGATCCAGGTGTAGTCGTTGGGCCCGGTGGGTCTTACACCGCTTGGGCGGCGCCGCGGATGGTGACCCGCCCGTCGTGCACCACGAACCGTCGCGGGTGATCGGCGTGCTCGAACAACCGCTGCAGAGCCGCCACCTCGTCGACGCTGGCGACACCATCAAGATCCGCGATCACTCCCTGCCAGGCCGCCGTGGGGCACATGAGCACCCGCAGGCTGAATTGGTCGTGGATGACACGAACGCTGCCGCGCAGCGACTCGTCGAGTTCGATGCTGAGGTCACGGAAGGCCATGGTGCTGCGGGCGAGCGTATCCCATAGGTGACCCATAGTGGGTGGGGTTGGTGTTGACTGCCGGGGCCCATGCCCCTAGGAAACGTCTTAGGCGGCGTGTTGGGTGGTGGTGCCGGCCTTGGCCGTGGTGCGAAGCGGGGTGCGCCGCATGCGAATGAGTCCCTTCACGTTGTCCACCGCCGTTTGCACGATGCGTACCCGGCTGTCAAGGTCTTCCACCCACTGCACCGGGATCTGGTGCACCGTGTAGCCGCGCTGTTCGGCGCGCAGCAGCAGCTCGGTGTCAAAGAACCACGTCTGATCCTCCACCAACGGCACCAGATCGTGCACCGCCTGTCTCGTGAGGGCCTTGAACCCGCACTGCGTGTCGACCACCCGCCGCCGCGGGAAGAATGCCTTCACCAACAGGTTGTAGCAACGCGAAATCACCTCGCGCTTCCACTGGCGTTCCACGTCGGCGCCGCGCATCAGCCGACTACCGGTAGCCACATGCATCCGCCCGGCGAGCAGCGGCTCGACTAGCGGGGTGAGGTGGCGCAGGTTGGTCGACAAGTCGACGTCGGTATACGCCACCACGTCGGCGTTCGATCCCAGCCATGCCGCGCGCAGCGCGCGGCCGCGGCCCTTCTCGGTGAGGTGCAGCACCTGCACGCGGCCCTGGTGAAGCTCAACGAGGCCCTCTGCAACCTGCAACGTGCCGTCGACCGAGCCGTTGTTGGCGATCAGCACCGACCAGCGATCACCGAAGTTGCGCTGCAACGCGGCGGTCAGCAGTTCGATACTTCCCGCCAGTGCACGCTCCTCGTTGTACACGGGCACCACGATCTCGAGCGTCACGCGTGGGCGGTTGGCGCGGAGGTCGCTCACGAGCGCGCGGCCGTCGCTGTCTGCCGGCGCTGCACCCACCAGAGGGCAACGAGCGTTGCGACCGCAACGGCCCACCACAGCGGGTACAGCGAGTACGGGTGGTACTCGAAGCGAATCTCATGAGTGCCGGCCTCCACGTCGACGCCCACGAACGACGGCGCCATGAACGTGGTGGGTCGTTCCACGCCATCGACGAAGGCCCGCCAACCCGGGTCATAGGTGGTCTTGGCAAGCACAACGCCCGGGCGATCCATCGCCACCTCGGCGCTGAACACGCCGTCGCGTCGCCGGTGAGACTGCGAGATCACGCTGCCGGGCCGTTGTGGGGGAGTACCCGCGAAGGTGTCCGCTTGTGCCGCTCGGCCGTCGAAGGCGATGCCTGGGTACACGCCGGCGAGCGCACTCTGCGACGTGCGAAACTCGCCGGTACGGGCCGCCAGGTTGCTGCGGTCAGCGGACACCGAGCCGATGCGATCGACCACGTCGATGTATCCCGCGGTCGTCACCTCATACAGGCGGTGGCGACCGCTCGACGACAGCAGCGTCGCCGGAACCGGCGGCTGGCGATCGTCGGGCAACACCATGTAGCGCACGTTGAACATTTCGAACTGCGCCGGATTCGTTTCGTCGAAGTAGGCCTCTACGTCGTTGGACAGCGACGCCATGGTGCGGAACGTGAAGCCCAGCGCGTCGAGGTCGCGGTGCGAGAGCTCCTGCAGCACGGGCACGCTGCCCACCCGGTAGTCCTTGCCCCAGTTGGCGCGCGTACCCGCGTATACACGGCCATCGTTGCGCTCAGCCACGACGTCGAGCAACGCATCGAGGTCGGCGCCGTCGGTGGCATCCTGTACTTGCTGTGCGTCGATGTAGTCGCCGTCGCGTTGTACGTACTGCGTGCGCTCGTTGAGCGCGGGTGCAAGCAATACAGCCAGCAGTGCCAGCGCGGTGATGGGCGCCAACCATACGGCGGTCGGGCGACCCGTGGCCTGATTCGTGCCATCCGTGGCTGGTTTCACCGCGACACCAACGCCGTGGGCGGCCGCACGCATCAGAACACTGGCACCGACTGCCGCCAGGAGAATCCCGGATAGGTGCACCCCAGACACGAATCGGTGCGTGTGAAGGTTGCCGTCACCGGGCAGCAGGCTGCTGAGCGAACCCCAAGTGGCGCGTCCGAAGAACAGCGCGAGGCTGGCTGCCGCGAGCATCAGTAGTGCGCGACATCGCGAATCGATACGCCACTGCACCGCGCAGGCAACCGCGCCAATGGCGGCCAACACCGTGATGACGGGCAAGCGACCTTCATCGAATAGCGATCCCGACACCAGCCAGCGCACGATTGGTCCTGCGCCGAAGGAGTCGGTGTAGAACGAGTTCAGATAGAACTCGCTCACCGTCGCGTAATGACGGTCTTGCAGCAACGGGACGAGAACCCATGACGCCACCAGTAGTGCACCCGCCAACACTGCGACACCGCGAATGAGCACACGACCGCGAGGTGCAGCGAGTGCAATCACCCCGACCGATATCAGCGCCAGGTACCCGGTCATGAAGTGCATGGCCACGGTGAGCGCCACCGATGTGGCTGCCCAGACGAGACTGCCGTTGTTGTGCAAGGCCCGCCATGTTGTGGCCCATGCCAACGGCAGCACCCACATGCCGAAGAGCTGGGTGTACATTCCGAAGCCACCGAAGCCGTAGCTGCCAATCTCGAAGCCGAACCCGGAAACACTCGTCAAGAGCAGGGAAATTGCGGCGGCTGCAAGCGCGGTTGCGCGCGCAAACGAGAGTATTCGCGCCGAAGCGTAGATGATGATCGGCCAGGTTGCCAGGAGAAGGTAAAGGAACCAACGGAACGTCTGGTCGGCGTCGGCCGGCATCACGCGGCTCACGATTGCCGTCAGGTTGAACGGCAGACTCTGGTAATTCTGGAAGAACGCCGACCCGAGCGTGAGGTCGGGAAACCAGCCGTCGAACGCGATACGCCCATGCCGAATCTGCTCTTCTGCCCAGCGCACCATCTGCATATGGAACGTGCTGTCGTTGAGCGTTCGTGCCGCACGCAACTGGTCGCGTAACGAGACCAGCCACCGCACAACGATCAGCAAGACAGCTGCCCATGCGATTGACCGGCGGTACTTCGGTAGTCCGATTAGTGGCTGCCGCGGAGACACCCCGTCAGCGAGGAACCCTCGCAGCGCACGTCGTCGGCGCACCTGCGATTCTTCTAGCTCGTCGGCTCGTCCGGCCTCAGCAGCCTCGACCCAGCGTTGTCCGCGGAACACAACAATCAGGCAGAGTCCGACACCGATTGCCGACAGCACTCGACGCTGAGGAGAATTCAGTGTCGCGAGGTCGCCGAAGAGCCATCCGAACCACGGCTCGAATCGCAGGATACGAAGGCCGGGCAGATCGCCGTTCAGACTCCTCCATTGGTTGTTGAAGAACGTGAAGGTGTGCCAGAGGTTTGCAACGAAGAGCACCGACACGGCCAGGTACCACTTTCGAAAGCGGGGAACAGCGATTAGGGGTGCCGCCAGCACGATTGCTGCGAACACGTAGCGCTGGTGCATTCTCGTAAGGAACGTGAAGGCCAGCATGCTGACCGCGATTGACGCCCATACGACGTTGATGGCGAGGCTTCCGCCCCGACGCAGAGCGCGGTGCAGCGCAACAATGCACCACAGAGTGCCGGCGGTGAAGAGCAGTAAACCCGCGGTTCTCGCCGACAACCCGAGTAGTGAGAATGCTTCTTGACCCCCGTAAGGCGCCGCATCACCACGCTGATTGGCAAAAATGCCCCAGAAATTGAAGGAGAACGAACCAGTAAATGGGTGAACCTTGGATGACGTGACGTAGAAGCGGAAGAGCTCTACGGGGCTCAGGCCGAACGGTACGCCCGACACGGCCCAGAGTGCAGCCCCCGGGGCTACGACTGCTGCGGCCGTTGATGCACCTCGTAGGCGGTGCTTCCAGCCGTCTACCGCCAGCACGTATCGGTGCACCAACACGTACAGCACCACGGGCGCCAGGAACGCCGATTGCGGTTTGATGCCGAACGCCACGGCGAACCACAACAGTGCCGCGGCATCGCGCCATACTGACCGTGACGTACCGACGAGCAGCAGTACACCAGCCATTACGAACACCACTGGGACGACATCGACCTGACCCCACATCACACCAACACCCAGGACTGCAGGGCTCAACAGAACCGCCAACATCGCGAGCGCTCGCACCGGAACTTTGGCGGTGACGCGTTGCGGTGTCACGCGCATGGCAACGCTGCTGGCCAGCCATGCAACAGCCAGATCGGCGACGATAATCGGGGTTTTCAACAACAGGTATCCGGGCGACGGGTCGATTTGCGCCAAAAGGGCGAGCACATAGAGGTAACCAGGCGGGTAGTCGGAGAAGACGTCGGGTGAGTAGAAGTTGGACACTCCCACGTCGCGTAGTCGCTCCGCCCAGAAGGGAAACCAACGCAAGTCGTAGACGAATCCAATGTGAGGGGCGACCAGAAGTCGAATGGCGGCTCCGAGCACCAACATGGTTGCCAAGCCACGCGATGTGTTGAGTGCCTTTAGGAGCGACTGCCCCAGCTGGCGCAGGGCTACGCGGAGCGGAAGCTCTCTACCGCCGCTTGGTTGTCCTAGGGATGTATCGGAATCTACTTGTGTCATGGGGACCTCATCGCCGGACGCTCTTGCGTTGTGTTTCCGCAACAATAGTGTGCGGGTGGGGCATAGGCGCCCCCTTAGCCCCTAGGCAGATGCTTGTAGTTGCGTATACGCAACGCTAGGGTATGGATGTTTCCTGCAACCTGGAGGTTTTGACTATGACTCGCCGTCAGCGAATGCGCACGCGGAAGATTGCCCGCCGCGCAGTTCTTGCTTTGCCAGCGCTCTTCGGTGTGGCGATGTTCTTTGCGAATCCGGTGTCGGGTACTCCCGTCTTCTTTGATTTCAATACAGAGCCAACCGTTAACGAGGAAGTCACAGCCGTAGGAGGTGATCTGTTCGTTATAACGGTTGAGGCGGACTCAAATGGTGCTGATCCCGGCGGAACGCCCGCAGACGATTTCGTCATCATTTCGGCTGCATCATTTGCAGCGTCGGAAGACTCCGAACTCTTCACGATCAATGCCACGACAGGTGCCCTGTCATTTAAAGATGGCGACGAACCCAACTTCGAATATCCGACTGACGCCGACGACAACAACGTCTACGAAGTGGTCGTTCAGGCCCGAATTGGTGCGGGAGTGCCGCAGATTCAGCTCGTTCGTGTGACGGTCACGGACGTGAATGAGGATGCGACGATCACATGGGGTAGTGATCCGGCCAACGTCGGTGAGAACCTCCCGGGGGTTATCTCGTTGGATTTCACGTTCAGTGACGAGGACTGCGAAAGCGAGTTTGGCGCAACTCTGGGCAATGCCGATTTCTGTGCGGACAACGTCAGTATCAGCGGTGATGATGGCGGTCTGTTCGAGATCGACACGTTTGATCTCACCAACGAAGCCGGTTCGGTGGAGTTCCAGGCCGGTGACGAACCGGACTTTGAGAACCCGACTGATGCAGACACGGACGGCCAGTACGAGATCACGATCGACGTGACCGACGACGACGCCGGCGTGACCTATGAGGGCAGTGCTGATTTCTCGATCGTTGTTGACGACGTGAACGAGGATGCGACGATCACATGGGGTAGTGATCCGGCCAACGTCGATGAGAACCTCCCGGGGGTTATCTCGTTGGATTTCACGTTCAGTGACGAGGACTGCGAGATGGCGGTGGGCGTCACGCCTGTCGGTACCGATAACCCCGATTTCTGTGCGGACAACGTCAGTATCAGCGGTGATGATGGCGGTCTGTTCGAGATCGACACGTTTGATCTCACCAACGAAGCCGGTTCGGTGGAGTTCCAGGCCGGTGACGAACCG
>JBIJCI010000014.1:0-36422 GCA_044344715.1 Ilumatobacteraceae bacterium
CACGAGCTTCTCGGCAGCCTGACCAACCGGCACCCACCGTCGTGCGCTACCTGAGCGACGAGTGGATCCGGGCGGTCGCCGCCGAGGTCGCCGCTGATACCGCACTCCGGGCCCTCGCCGCATCGCATGCGGTGTCGGTCGTACAGAACGTCAGCGGTACCCCGTTCGGGGACGTCACCTACCATCTCGTGAGCCGCGACGGAGTGGTGACCTTCGGCAGCGGAACCGTTCCCGCCGACGTGGTGTTCAGCCAGGACTACACGACGGCAGTCGACGTAGCACTCGGGCGCCTGAACGCGGCCGAGGCCTTCATCACCGGCAAGGTGCGGTTCACGGGCGACCACGCGCGGGTGGTCGCGGCACAACCGCTCTTCGCGGCACTTGACGGCGCGTTCACGCGGGTGCGTGAACGAACGACGTTCGACTAGATCAGGCCGAGCGCCCGAACGGCGTCGCGTTCTTCGTTCAACTCGGCAACCGACGCATCGATCTTGGCGCGACTGTAGTCGTCGATCGACAGCCCCTTCACGATCTCGTACCGACCGTCCTTGCACGTGCACGGGAACGACGACACGAGACCTTCGGGCACACCGTACGAGCCGTCGCTGGGAACCGCCATGCTCACCCAGTCATCAGCCGGGGTGCCGAGTGCCCACGACCGCACGTGGTCGATGGCCGCATTGGCCGCCGAGGCGGCCGATGATGCACCGCGGGCCTTGATCACCGCGGCGCCGCGCTTGGCGACGGTGGGAATGAACGTCTCGTCGATCCACGTACCGTCGTTCACCAGCGATGTGGCGGGCTTGCCGTCGACCTCGCAGTGCGAGAGATCGGGGTACTGCGTCGTCGAGTGGTTGCCCCAGATCGTCATCTTCCTGATCGCCGAGACGGGGCGGCCGACGCGTGCCGACAGTTGCGACACCGCCCGGTTGTGGTCGAGTCGGGTCATCGCCGTGAACTGACGCGGGTCGATGCCACCTGCGTTGCTGAGGGCGATCAGCGCATTGGTATTGGCCGGGTTGCCGACCACGAGCACCTTCACGTCCTTCTTTGCATTCTTGGCGAGCGCCTGACCCTGGGGCTTGAAGATGCCGCCGTTGGCAGAAAGCAGGTCCTTGCGCTCCATGCCGTCCTTGCGGGGCATCGCACCGACGAGCAGCGCCACATCCGCATCACCGAACGCCACGTTGGCGTCGTCGGTGAGTACCACGCCGTCGAGCAATGGGAAGGCGCAGTCGTCGAGTTCCATCTTCACACCCTGCAACGCTCCGAGCGCCGGAGTCACCTCCAACAACTGGAGGATCACCTTGGTGTCGGGACCGAGCATCGCCCCGGAGGCGATGCGGAAGAGGAGGCTGTAGCCGATCTGACCTGCTGCGCCGGTAACGGCGACTCGAATTGGGTTCGTCACGGGCTGACACGCTAGACGATTCGTGCGGACCACCTCGCGGTCGTACGCGAGCCGTGACCAACGCGACCTACAGGCGACCGACCGCCTGCATGATGAGATCGGCGTAGAAGCGGGCGCCATCCGGGCGCAGGTGCGTCTTGTCGGAGTAGAGGTACTCCGGGTACTGGCCGGCGATCGAATACCAGTCGAGGACCTTCACGTTCCCGTACTTGGCCGGGAGGGCATTGATCAACCGGTTGTTGACCGACTGTCGCGGCTCGCTGGGCACGTGCACCGTCAGGAAGAGCACCAGCGGTACGTCGGCGAGCGACGCCATGATCTCGTCGAACACCTCGGCGGTGGAGGTGTTGTTGGTGCCGAGATGGATGACGACGATCGACCCGAGCCGGCGGACGGACTTGAGGTAGTTGACGATCTCCAGTGCTTGGCGAACCGGGCGACTCTTCATCGCATCCACCGTCGCCCCACGCGCCGTCAGTTCGCGGGCGGCACCGAGCATGACCGAGTCGCCGATGGCCAACACGTCGATGAGCTGACCGTCGAGCGTGGTGGTCTGGGTGACACCATCGACGATGACCGGAACGTCGGCGATGGTCGTCGTCGTCGGTTCGTCGAGCACGTTGACCACCGCCGACTCGCTCTCCGCGAGGCTCTGGCTGATGTCGTTGAGCTTCACGTCGGCGGTGGCGACGCTCACCAGTGCGAAGGCCGGCAGGACTGCCGCGAGGGCGACCGACGCCGCCCGCCGGGCACGAACGTTCGGATCGACGGGACGCGATGACCGGCGCTCGTCGCGTCGGCGCCGTCGCCAGGCGCCGAACCGGCCGTCCCGGATCGGCATCTCCACGTAGCGGAACGACAGTTCGGTGATCGCGAGGGAGAGGAGGAAGAGCAGCACGAACTCGTACGGTGTGAGGCCCTTACCGGCGAAGCGGCGGTACATCTGGAAGACGGGCCAGTGGTACAGGTAGAGGCCGTACGAGCGTTGCCCGATGTACGTCATCACGGGATTACCGAGCAGGTGACGCGTCATCGTCGCCGTGGGATGCACGGCCGCGGCGATCACCGCGACGCTGGCTAGCCCGACCAGGAGGAACCCGCCGCGGAAGAGCAGGTCGTATCCGGTGGTGCCGACGTCGATCACCTCGACGACATCGCGGAACATCACCGCCGACAACACGAGGCCGCCGAACCCGGCGAGGAATACGACGTCGAGTAGTTGGCCGCGGGTTCCGATCGGTGACGAGCCGAGCACCCACGGTCGCCAGAAGATCGCCAGGGCGGCACCGAGGAACAGGCCACCGGCACGTGTGAACGTACCGAGGAACAGGAAGTCGATCCGAGACACGGGATGCCCGAGGAAAGCCATGTACTGCCCGGGTGTCTCGGTGATCGTGGCAATGTGGCCGCTCCGGTAGGTGGCCGCAACGTAGACGGCGATCGTGACCGAGATCGCCACGAAGACCATGCCGACCACCGGCAGTTTTCGACGTCCGAGTCGTACGACGAGGAACATGACGAGCGGCCAAACCACGTAGAACTGCTCCTCCACGGCGAGCGACCACAGGTGGCGCAGCGGTACGAAGTCGAACGCGGTGAAGTACGACGTGCCGACCCAAATCTGGAACCAGTTGAACCCGTAGACGAGGGCGGCGATGATGTCACCCCGCAGCGTTCCGAGCATCTCGCGCTCGAAGAGCGAGCAGTAGACGGCGACGAGGACGAGCATCACCCAGAGCGCGGGCAACAGGCGCCGCGCACGACGGATCCAGAACTGCTTCAGGCTGATGCGACCGTCGCGCTCGGATTCGGCGATCAAGAGCGACGTAATGAGGAACCCGCTGATGACGAAGAACACCTCCACGCCGAGGAACCCGCCGCCCAACCAGGTCTTATTGGCGTGGTACACGATCACCGCCATCACGGCGAGGGCACGAACGCCGTCGAGTGCGGGGAGGTAGCCGAGAAGGCTCGGTCGGCGGTCGTTCATGCAGGTGCCAGTCCGAGGTTGGCGTAGATCTCGCGCGTCGCCGTGGACCGGTTGAGGGTGTAGAGGTGCAGGCCCGGTGCGCCTGCAGCGAGGAGTCGGGCGCTCAGCTCCGTGGCAACCTCGACCCCGATGCGACGGACGTCGGCCGGATCTTCGACACCCGCGAGACGGTCAGTCAACCAGCCCGGGATGGCGGCCCCGGACATTTGCGCCATCCTGGCGATCTGCCCCTTGTTCGTTACCGGCATGACACCGGGAATGATCGGCTTGTGCACGCCGAGTGCAGCGAGCTCGTCCACGAGACGGAGGTAGTGGTCGATATCGAAGAAGAATTGTGTCACCGCAAAA
The DNA here is from genome assembly GCA_044344715.1 of Ilumatobacteraceae bacterium. Taxonomy (GTDB): domain Bacteria; phylum Actinomycetota; class Acidimicrobiia; order Acidimicrobiales; family Ilumatobacteraceae; genus F1-60-MAGs027. The sequence goes on from JBIJCI010000014.1 coordinate 3,750, forward strand.
TCGGCCAATCGGAGCTTGTCCGCAAGGTGCCGGCGGTCGACCTCCCTCGACGGGGAACGCGGATGTACCTCCGGGTGGGCGGCCACCCCGATGGAGAGATCGAAGTTCGTACGCAGGTACGCGACCAGGTCGAGTGCGTACCGAAAATCACTCGGACCAAGCTGCGACTGATCGGCCGGAAGGTCGCCGCCGAGGGCGAGGATGTTCGACACCCCGGCCCCCACGTACTCCCCGATGAGTTGGTCGATCTCGGAACGCAGATGTCCGACACAGGTGAGGTGGGCCATCGGGGGGATCGTGCCGCCCCGCGCGAGCCCGACCACCACGTCGCGGGTTCGGGAGCGGGTGCTCCCCAGCGCGCCGTAAGTGACGGAGAAGAAACTCGGCTTCAGGTAAGCCAACTCGGCGATCGTCGCCTCGAGTTGGGCCTGGGCTTCGTCGGTCTTCGGCGGGAAGAACTCGAACGAGAAGGTGCGACCGTGCGCGAGCAGTTCGGCGATGCGCATAGCGACACCAAATCCTACGGACGCGGTCTCCCTGGGTGTTCGAACGGTTCGAACGTCCGCGGTTACGCGAGCGACGCGATGATCCTCGCCATCAGTTCACCGGCTTCGGTCGGATTGGCGCCGACCTGCACGCCCGCCGAGCGCAGCGCGTCCATCTTGCCCTGTGCGGTGCCCTTGCCCCCGGAGACGATCGCACCGGCATGGCCCATCTTCTTTCCGGCGGGTGCGGTGACACCGGCGATGTACGAGCTCATCGGCTTGGTGACGTTGGCCTTGATGAACTCCGCAGCTTCCTCCTCGGCCGAGCCACCGATCTCACCGATCATGAGGATGGCACTCGTCTCCGGGTCCTTCTGGAACTCGGCGAGACAGTCGACGAACGACGTACCGGGTACGGGGTCGCCACCGATTCCGACGCACGTGGTGACGCCGATGCCCTGCTGCTTCAGTTCGAAGAGCGCCTGATAGGTGAGGGTGCCCGAGCGGGACACGATGCCGACGTTCTTTCCACCCTTCGTGGGGGGAAGTGCGATCTCGCCCGCCGTGATGCCGATGTTGCACCGCCCCGGACTGATGATGCCCGGGCAGTTCGGTCCGAGCAATCGTGTGTTCGGAAAGTCGCGCTTCAGCGTGGCGTATACGCGGGCCTCGTCCTGAGCGGGAATGCCCTCGGTGATGCAGACGATGAATCGAACGCCTGCTGCCGCGGCTTCGAGGATGGCCGCGGGCGCCGCCTTCGGTGGCACCGCCACGAACGATGCGTCGGCACCCGTGGCTTTCACCGCGTCGGCGACACCGTCGAACACCGGGATGCCCTCCACGTCCTGACCGCCCTTGCCCGGTGTGACGCCGCCGACGACCTTCGTTCCGTACGCGCGATTGCGCAAGCCGTGGAACCTACCCTGACCGCCGGTGAGACCCTGCACGATCACCTTCGTGTTCTCGTCTACGAAGATTGCCATGGTCAGCCGGCCTTTCCGTTGGCGATGTCGACGGCGCTGCGGGCCGCCTCGAGCATCGTGGGTTTGGAGATCAACTTGTCGGCCGGGATGCCCGCCTGGGCGAGGATGCTGCGACCCTCGTCGGCGTTGGTGCCGTCGAGGCGGATGACGATCGGTGCACGGAGACTGACCCGACGCATCGCTTCGACGATTCCCTTCGCCACTTCGTCGCCCCGCGTGATGCCGCCGAAGATGTTCACGAAGATACTGCGCACGTTGGTGTCGAAATTGATCACCTCAAGCGCGGCGGTCATCAGCTCGGCGTTGGCACCTCCACCGATATCGAGGAAGTTCGCCGCCTTGCCGCCGACCTGGTTGACCACGTCGAGGGTGCTCATCGCAAGACCCGCGCCGTTGGCGATGATGCCCACGGTGCCGTCGAGTCCGATGTACTGGAGACCCTTGTCGCGGGCGAGTTGCTCGCGACCATCGAGTTCCTGCGTTGCGGCGAACGCCTCCCACTCCGGGTGACGGAAGGTTGCGTTGCCATCGAGGCTCACCTTGGCGTCCAATGCGTGCACCTCGCCGGATGGCTTCAGGATCAACGGGTTGATCTCCGCCAGGTCACAGTCACCCTTCACGAAGCATTCGTAGAGCTTCACGAGGATCGAAGCGACGCCCGACTGTGCCTTCGCCGGAATCCTCGCATCGACGGCCGCTTTGGTGGCCGCGGCAGTGTCCAGTCCGACGACCGGGTTGACGTGCAGCTTGACGATCGCCGTCGGATCCTTGGCCGCCACCTCCTCGATGTCGACGCCACCCTGTGCCGAGAGCATGAGCAGATGCTGTTTGGCCGCGCGGTCGAGGGTGAACGACGCGTAGTACTCCTCGGAGATGTCGGATGCCCGTTCGATCCACACGCGCTTCACCACATGACCCTTTATGTCCATGCCGATGATGTTCCCGGCATGGAGCCGTACCTCGTCCTTGTCGTTGGCCAGCTTGATGCCACCGGCTTTCCCGCGGCCACCCACCTGCACCTGTGCCTTCACGACGACCGGGTAGCCGATGCGTTCGGCGATCGCGACCGACTCGTCGACCGTGTGCGCAACGTCGCCGGGCGAGACCGGGATACCGAACTTTGCGAAATACTGCTTGCCCTGGTATTCGAAGAGGTCCACTAGGCACCCACCTTTTCTCGCTCATCGAGCGTCTTCTCCAGCCACTCGGCGATCGCCTTCAACGACGATCCCGGACCGAAGATCTCGCTCACACCCTGTTGTTTCAACACCACCGCGTCGGATTCGGGAATGACACCACCACCGAAGATGAGCACGTGGCCCATGTCGCGGGCGCGCAACTCGTCCATCACCTTCGGGAACAACGTGAGGTGCGCACCGGAGAGCAACGACAAGCCGACTCCGTCGACGTCCTCCTGGAGTGCCGTCTCGGCGATCTGTTCCGGTGTCTGGTGCAGACCGGTGTAGATGACCTCGAAGCCGTGGTCACGAAGTGCGCGGGCAATCGTCTTGGCACCACGGTCGTGCCCGTCAAGACCGGGCTTGGCGACGACGATTCGGTACGGCCGCTCCACGAATAGGGAATCCTACGCCTCGTAGGTTCCCCGCCCGAAGGCGAAGCAGACCCCCTATGGTTCGTTGAGTTTCAGCGACCCAGTAGGCGCGAAATCAAGCTGCCGCGCTGCGTGGTAGCAGGATCGTCGGCACACTTGCACCGCTGGTCGACGGGAACCCCCGCCAGGGCCTGCTCGATGTGGCGGCCGCAACCGGCCCACGTGGGTCTGTTGCATTGATCGCACGTAACTCGTGAACACATGATGATGTTGCCTTTCGTCTAGTTGAGTGTGAGGAAGAGCTTCTGTAGTTGTTCTGCAGTGTGCTTGTTGTCGCGGGACCGGCCGGAAAGACATTCCTCGAGACTGGCGGCAATGATCGTAAACGCCGCTGCATTGACCGCCTTGTTCACGGCGGCCAGCTGCGTGACCACTTGATCACAGGACCTTCCCTCGTCGAGCATCCGGATCACCGCGGTGAGTTGCCCCGATGCACGACGCAGTCGGTTGCGGGCCGCCAGGGAGGCCCCTGTATCGGACGACGAACGAGACGTCTTGCGGGATACCCGCACCGACGGGGTCTTGCCGCGGACGGTCACGACTGCCCGCCCTGCTGTGCGGCGACCTCTTTGTGAACCTCGTCCATGTCGAGTTCCCTGACGCCCTTGATCAGCTGCTCGAGCGCATGGGCCGGCATCGCGCCAGGCTGTCGAAACACGAGAACCCCGTCGCGGAACGCCATGAGCGTGGGAATCGAGGAGATGTTAAACGCTGCAGCGAGCTGTTGTTGCTGCTCGGTATCGACCTTCGCAAAGGTGATCTCTGAATGCTGCGTCGCGGCCTTCTCGAAGATCGGAGCGAACATTCGGCACGGACCACACCACGACGCCCAGAAGTCGACGATGGTGATGCCGTCCTTGGTGACCGTGGATTCGAAGTTCTCGTTGGTGAGATCGATCGTGCTCATTGGGAATTCCTTTCGACCCCAAGATGATACCCCCTGGGGTATCAGTTGGCAACCCGCGCATTGAGGGCTGGCACACTGAGAGGCGTGCTTCCGCGCTTCCGCTCACCGCTCGCACGGGCCGTGGTGCCGATCGTCGGCGGTCTGGCGTTCTTTGCCCTGTTGTTCGGCATGACCTGGCTGTTTGCCGACCGGGCAACCGAGAACCGCCGACGCGAGGTACGCCAGGGTGACTACACGTTCCGAGTCGGGCCAGTGGAGGACATGGCCGACATCGTCAATCGCGACGGTCCGATCCTCTACCCAGACCTGCGCGACACCGCCTACGACCGCACGATCGTGGTCGACCACATGGGTGACGATCCCACCAGGGGCTGGCAGGTGTACTACGCGTACCCCGCCGACCGCGGGCCCGAGTGCCTGGTGACGCACATCGAGGGAACGCGCGACTTCGTCGACTGCGAGGAGCGGACGTTGGCCGTCGAGCAACTGCACCGACCGGTCGACGCACGACCGGTGGTGGAGAACCGCACCAGCCTGCTCGTCGACCTACGCGCGCCAGAGAAGTAAATCACCGCTTCGTCAGCGGCGACGCACCACCGGGCTCTGCTGACTCCGCTACCGCTTCGTCAGCGGCGACGCACCACCGGGCTCTGCTGACTCCGCTACCGCTTCGTCAGCGGCGCCCATGCCAGTGCGAGGACTTTGGTGCCGCGGTCGACGAAACGCACCGTTGCTTCGGCCTTCTCGCCCGCACCGACCATGTCGATGATGACGCCCTCGCCGAACACCGGGTGCATCACGTCGTCACCGATCGAGAAGTTGTGCTCCACCTTCGGCTCACGAACCACGGGTCGCAACGACTCGCTCGCCCGTGAGGCAACGTCGCCGCTACGGCGCCGGAAGTCGGGCACGGGCGTCTGCTTCCAGTCACCGCGCATCTGACCACGGCCCTCGTCGGCACCGGTATCCACGCTCCCCTTACGGTCGAGCAGTTCGGCCGGAATCTCGTCGAGGAAGCGCGACGGTGGGTTGTACTGCCGCGAGCCGAACAGCCCACGACTCCAGGCGTGACTGAGGTAGAGCCGACGCTCCGCGCGGGTGATGCCGACGTAGGCGAGCCGGCGTTCCTCCTCGAGTTGCGTTGCGTCGAGCAGTGTGCGGCTGTGCGGGAAGATGCCCTCCTCCAAGCCGACGATGAAGACCGTCGGAAACTCGAGGCCCTTCGCCGAGTGCAGCGTCATCATCATCACCTTGTCGTCACCGGCGAGATCATCGGTGTCCGACACGAGCGACACCTTCTCGAGGAAGTCGTTGGTATCAGGGAACTCCTCGGCGGCACCGATCAGTTCCTCGAGGTTCTCGATACGACCGTTCGCCTCGTGGGTGTCCTCGTTGCGCAACTCGGCCAGATAACCGCTGCGCTCCAACAACTCGCGCAGGAGGTGGGCTGGACCGTGGTCGCGCTCCCCCTCGAGGGAGTCGATCAGGGTGACGAACTCGTTGATGCCCCGAAGCGCGGCTCCTCCCACTCCCGCCGATGCGGCGCGGCGCAACGCAACCGACAACCCGAGGCTCTGCTCGGCCGCCAGGGCAGACACCTTGTCGAGGCTCGTATCGCCAACTCCCCGGCGCGGCACGTTGATCACCCGACGGATGCTGACCTCGTCGGCGGGGTTCATCACGCACCGCAGGTAAGCGACGGCGTCCTTCACTTCCTTGCGGTCGTAGAACTTGGTGCCACCGATCACGCGGTACGGGACGTCACCGTCGATGAGGAACTCCTCGAGGATGCGGCTCAACGCATTCGTGCGGTAAAAGACGGCCATCTCGCGCCAGTTGACGGCCTCGTGGCGGTGCAGACGCTTCAGTTCCGACACCACGAAGCGCGCCTCTTCGTCCTCGTCCTCGGCGTAGTAGCGCACGATCTTGTCGCCACTGTCGACCTGCGTCCACAGTTCCTTCGGCTTGCGCTCGACGTTGTTCGAGATCACGGCATTCGCGGCATCGAGGATCACCTGGGTGCTCCGGTAGTTCTGGGCCAGTACCACGGTGTAGACGTCGGGAAATGCACGCTCAAACTGCAGGATGTTGCGATAGTCCGCGCCACGGAACGCGTAAATCGACTGGTCGGTATCGCCGACGACGCACACATTGTGGTGTTCGCGTCCGAGCATCAGCACGATCTCGTTCTGGGCAAGGTTGGTGTCCTGGTACTCGTCGACCAACACGTGCTTGAAGCGTTCCTGGTAGGCCGCCAGGGCGTCGGGGTGTTCGCGGAACAGTCTCACCACGTTCACCAGCAGGTCGTCGAAGTCCATCGCGCCGGCCTTCATGAGGCGGTATTGATACTCGGTGTAGATCTCGGCGTACTTGGTCTCGAACGGACCGAAGGCCGACTCCGTGGCGCCCGCCGGATTCACCAGCTCGTTCTTCCAGAGGCTGATCCGTGCCTGGGCACCCTTGGCCGGGAAGCGCTTCGGGTCGAGGTTGAGGTCACGGATGATCTGTCCGACCAAACGTTGCGAGTCGGCGGAGTCGTAGATGGTGAAGCTCTTCGGATACCCGAGCCGATCGGCGGTGGCCCGCAGGATGCGGACACAGGCGGCGTGGAAGGTGCTCACCCACATCTTGTCCGCCACCTCGCCGACGAGGGCTCGGACGCGCGAACGCATCTCCTCGGCCGCCTTGTTGGTGAACGTGATCGCAAGGACGTTCATCGGGTGCACACCCGAGGCAATGAGGTGTGCCACCCGGTGCGTGAGCACACGGGTCTTGCCGGATCCGGCACCGGCAACGATGAGCAGCGGACCGCCCAGGTACTCGACAGCGTCGCGCTGGTCCGGGTTGAGTTGCGTCAGGTCGAGCGTGACGCGTGGTGCGTCGGTCACTTGGCGCGTGCCGCTGAACGCGACACGATACGAACCGGCAATGCTCGCGGACCACGAACCTGCCCCACGCTCCAGGTGACGGAGGCGGGATCCTCGAGGGTGAACTGGGGGAAGCGCTCGACGAACACCTCCAGTGCGATACGCACTTCCATGCGCGCCAGATTCGAACCCACGCAACGGTGGATGCCGAGCCCGAATGCGGTGTGGCGGTTGATCTCGCGGTCGATGATCACCTCGTCGGCGCGCTCGAACGCCTCGGGATCGCGGTTGGCTGCCGGGAACGGCAGCAGTACCCAGTCACCCGCCTTCATCGGGCAACCACCGACCTCCACGTCCTTTGCGACCACACGTGCCATGGTGACGGGCGCGTAGGCGCGCAACATCTCCTCGACGGCGGTCGGCAACAGTTCCGGTTCGCGAACGAGCCGCGCGAGATCCGCCGGCGTCTTGGCGAAGTGCCAGATCGACGACCCGATGGCGCTCCATGTGGTGTCGATCCCTGCGATGAGCAGCAGCGCCACGGTGCCGCGCACGTGGTCGGGATGCAGACGCTGACCACCGAGCTCGGCGGTCAGTAGGAAACTGAGCAGGTCGTCGCCGAGATTGGCCGACCGCTCGGTGATCCGACGATCGAGGTACTCGTCGAGCTTGCGCCATCCGGCCTGGCGAACCTCCTGGTCCTCGGCGATGCCCTCGAGGGCAGTGTGGATGAAGTCGCGGAAGATCTCGCCGTCCTCGAGCGGCAGGTCGAGCATGTGGGCGATGACCGCCGGGGGAATGTGCTTGGCGTACTGGTCGGCGACGTCGACGACCCCGGCATCGCCCATCTTGTCGATGAGCGAGTGACAGAACGCGCGGGTCTCGGCCTCCATGGCTGCGATCTTCTGCGGGGCGAAGGCCGGCAACAACACACGTCGCGCGTGGTGGTGGAACGGAGGGTCGGAGGTGATCGGCGGCGCACCGCCGTACGGACGGCTCTCGCCGGTTGGTTTGATTCGTTTGACGACGACGTCCTCGGAGCTGAAGTGCTCGGTGTCGTAGGCGATCGCACTCACGTCCTCGTGCCGGACCGGAAGCCACGTGCCGCCGTAGCGGTCCGAGTGGGCGACGGGACACTTGCCGCGCAGCGACTCCCAGATTTCGGGTGCGTTGGCGTTGTAGGCGGGGTGCAGGTGGTCGAAATCCGTTGCCCAGTCGTTGACCGGATCGACGAGCGACTCGTAGTGCGCGTTGCGGTCATCAAGGTGGGTCACGGTCGGAGCTTCTCCTGCAGGAAGTCAACCACGCGACGAACGCCTTCCTCCTGACGCTGCTCGGTGAGCACGGAATGGTCGCTCTTTGCACCCGAGGGGAACTCGACGGCGATGAACCGGTCGCCGAGCAGATTTCGAAGTGCTTCGAACCGCGTCCCGACCAGCCGGTCGCCCGTGTACCGCAATCCGAGCACCTGGCAACCCTCGGCTGCGCGGCGCTGCACCATGAGTTCATCGTCTTTCGACAAGTTGAGGTCGGCCGAGCGGGACTTCCCGAATGCGAACGGCAACGACGGTTGCGACAGCACGGGGGCGACCATCACGTCGTCGAGCATCATGCCGAGTGCGAATCCGCCGCTGAAACACATACCCACCGCGCCGACACCACGACCACCAACCTCGCGATGCAACTGCTTGGCGAGGGCACGCAACCACGCGATGATCGGTGACGTCTTGCGCAGGGCCATCGTGGTGAACTCTCGCGACACGCACACCTTCGACATCGAAGCGGCCATGTACCTGCCGTCGGGTTCGCGACCCACCTCCCCGACGAGGAGCGGCATCATCACCGTGAATCCGGCCGAGACGACCTCCTCGGCGAACCTCATGACGGCCGGCGTGATGCCCGGAATCTCGTGCACGACCACGACTCCGGGACCACTGCCCTTGCGGTAGACGTCCCTGGTGAAACCGGCGGCAGAGAACGTGTCGTGGTGCCACCCGGAACGTGTGGCAGCGTCGTTCACCGCCGCAAGGTTAGTTCGGGCGACCAACGCCGAGCACCCGAGTCCAGGTGACCGAGCTGATTTTTACGACATCGCCCGTGCGTGGCGCATGGATGATCTGACCGTTACCGATGTAGAGGCCGACGTGGAAGAACGACTGCTGCGAGAAGATGAGATCGCCCGGTTGGGCCTGGGAGATCGGTACCCGCGTCAGGGCCGCGTACTGCGAACGCGAGACGCGCGGAATCGAGACACCGGCCTTCGACCATGCCCACTGGGTGAGACCGGAGCAGTCGAACGCAACGCCCGGGCTGGATGCACCCCAGCGGTAGCGGATACCGAGTTGTGAGAGGGCGGCCTTGATCGCGACTCCTGCCTGTGGCGACGGTGCCGCCACACGAATCGTGGACTTGAACCGGTCGGCATCCTTCTTGGCTGCGGCCTCGGCGTCGGCGGCACGGCGCCGCTCCTCCTCCGTCAAGAGGTTGCCCAGGTCGCGCTGTGCCTGTGACCGCAGACCCTCGTACTGCTCGAGCAACTTGTCGCTGGCCGACAACCGCGAGGCCAGCGTGCTCGCGGTGGCCGCCAGCTGCTTCTTCTGCCGTTCGAGCTTGCTCTTCTGTGCGGTGATGTCGTCGATCAGCCCCTGCATGGCATCGGTGTTCGCCGCCCCGATGTTGGCCGCCGTCGACCCGAGATAGGCACGCTTGATCGAATCCGTCAGCGAACCGCTGCTACCGAGGATGCCCGACAACGTGCCGGCCGACCCTCCCGACACGAACGAGCGCCTGGCCGAGTTGACGAGGTTCGACTGCATCACGGCGAGCTGGCGCTGCAGGTCGAAGATCTTGACTTCGGTGGCCTCGATCTCTGCCTCGATCGCGTCCTTCTCCGCCAGGGTGTCGGAATACCGTTCGCCCAGCTCGTCAGCCTGGGCCGCCAATCGCTCGAGTTCGTCGACGATTGCGGCAACCCGTCGACGCTGGTCGTCGATGTCGTCGGCATTGGCGACGGAGGGCACGAGTACGGGCGTCAGCACGCTGAGCAACGCCAGTACGAACCAGGCGAGTCTGGTTCGTGGGGAGGGGGATCGCCGGACGGCGGACCGTTTCACGATGGGAGGAGTCTACCCCACATTACGGTTTGGTTACAGCCCGGTACGAGTGTCCGTTCGCCGCTACGCGGCTCACTCCCACGAATACCTGCACGAGTGTCCGTTCGCCGCTACGCGGCTCACTCCCACTCGATCGTCCCTGGGGGTTTGGAGGTGATGTCGTACGCGACGCGGTTGACTCCCTCGACCTCGTTCACGATTCGCGACGACATGACGGCCAGGACGTCGTGGGGAATCCGTGCCCAGTCGGCGGTCATCGCGTCGTCGCTAGTGACGGCGCGAATGATGATCGGCCGTGCATAGGTGCGTTCGTCACCCATCACCCCGACCGACCGGATGTCCGCCAGTACCGCGAATGCCTGCCAGATTTCACGCTCCAAACCCGCGCGACGCAGCTCCTCGCGCACGATCGCATCCGCCTCCTGCAGGATCGCCACCTTGTCCGGCGTGACCTCGCCGATGATCCGCACGCCGAGCCCCGGTCCGGGGAACGGCTGTCGCCACACGATCTCGTCGGGCAACCCGAGCGCCGTTCCGAGTGTACGAACCTCGTCCTTGAACAGATCGCGCAACGGCTCACACAATACGAGCGACATGTCCTCGGGAAGACCTCCGACGTTGTGGTGACTCTTGATGGTGGACGATCCCTCTCGTCCGCCGCTCTCGATGACGTCGGGATACAGCGTGCCCTGCACCAGGAACTTCGCATCGTGTACGTCACCCGTGTATCGCTCGAAGATCCGAACGAACGTCTCACCGATGATCTTTCGTTTCTGTTCCGGGTCGGTGACGCCCCGAAGCTTTGCGAAGAACTCGTCGCCCGCATCGACGTGCACCAGTTCGATCCCGAGGTTGCGCTTGAACGTCTCCACGACCTGCCCGCTCTCGTCCTTGCGCATGAGTCCGGTGTCGACGTACACACACGTCAGATTCGCCCCGATTGCACGGTGCACGAGTGCCGCCGCCACTGCGGAGTCGACCCCGCCCGACAGTCCACAGATTGCCCGATCGTTCCCGACCAGTTGGCGAACCGCCCGCACCTGCTCGTCGAGGATCGACGACATCGTCCAGTCCGGGGTGATTCCGGCGAGGTCGTGCAGGAACCGGCGGATGATCTGCTGCCCGTTGATCGTGTGCACCACCTCGGGATGGAACTGCACCGCCCACATTCGTCGGGTATCGCTCTCGAGCACGGCGACCGGGGCGTCGGGCGTGGACGCCGTGCCGACGAAACCATCCGGCACGCGGGACACCGCATCGAAGTGACTCATCCAAACGTCGAACGCCGACTCGGCCCCGGACAACAGGCTCGACTCCCCCCGCCGACTCAGGACGGCACGGCCGTACTCACCCTTCGCACCACGACCGACCTCACCGCCCAACTGGTGGGCGATGAGTTGGCAGCCGTAACAGATGCCGAGGATCGGAATGCCGAGCTCGTAGATGGCGGGATCGAGCATCGGGGCACCGGGAACGTGCACGCTCTTCGGACCACCCGACAGAATGAGCGCGGCCGGACGTCGTTGCGACACCTCCGCCGCGCTGATCCGGTGGTGAACGATCTCGGAGTAGACGTTCGCCTCGCGCACTCGCCGTGCGATGAGCTGGGCGTACTGCGCCCCGAAGTCCACCACGAGCACCGTTGGTCGTTCGGACGACATGACCTCCTTCACCGTAGTTCTCCGAGCTCCCCCGACTCACGACGACGCGTCGCATGACAGACTGAACGACCGTGCAGGACGACGCATCCACCACCGACACGACGGTGTTCGTGTACCCGCTGGAGGGTGATGTCGATGCATGCATCGGCCTATTGCCGCGACCGGGGTGCGGAATCGAGCCGACCCAGGCCGGTGACCGTGGAGGCACGCTGCAATTCGCCGTCTTCGGTCTCATCATCATCGGACTCGCGGTCATCTTCACCGTGGTGTTCCGCAACGTCGTTCGCCGCGACAGACGGCGGGCGCAGGATGCGTAGGAATCAACGGGTCGTCGGCATCACCCTTGCGGTCGCATCGTGCACCCTGTACGGCATCAACCCCTTGTTCTCGATGAACGCCTACGACGACGGTGCGAACAGTCGCGGACTGATGATCGCGAGGTTCCTGATCGCCGCTCCGTTGCTCTTCGTCTATCGCGCCGTGACCCTGCGCGGGGCGGCGTGGCCCCGCGGCCGCGATCTCGCCCGGATCTTCCTCTTCGGGTACGTGGGTTTCACGATGCAGTCCTTCTTCTATTTCGGGGCGATCGAACGAATGGACTCGGGGCTCGTGTCGGTGATCTTCTATTGCTTCCCCGTCATGGCGGTGCTGCTCGCCTGGTGGTTGCTCAAGCACAGACCGAGCAAGGTCATCGGCGTGTGCCTCGTTGCAACCGTCGCCGGTGTGGGACTCACCGCGGGTGAGGTGAGCGGCGCTGAAACCACGGGCGTCGCCCTCACGCTCGCCGGGGCACTGACGTACACCTTCTACGTGGTGCTCTCCTCGCGGGTGATGCCGCGGTACGACGGCATCACCGGACTGACGATCGTGCTGTTCGGTGCGATGTGCGGATGGCTGACGATTTGGACCGTCAGGCCGTTCGGAATCGACGTTCGGTTCCCCGCCAGCGCATTCGGCTGGCTGAACGTGCTGGTGCTCGCCATTCTCGGGACGATCATGGCAATGGCCGCCTTCTTCGCGGCAATGAAGCGGGTCGGGCCGGGACCGACGTCGGTTGCGTCGGCGTTCGAGCCGGTCGTCACTATCGCGGTCGGCACGATGTTCCTCGACGAAACGCTGACCGGTCGCAGCATCATCGGAGCCACCCTCGTTATCGGTGCGGTGGTGCTGCTCACGCTCGGCGAGGCACGACGGGACGTCGGTAGCCTGACCGGTGCATCACCGGGAGGTGCTGCACACAACTGAATTGTTCTTGCAGGGTTGGGTGAAATTCCCTATCGGCGGTGAAAGCCCGCGACTCCCGCGTTGAAAGACGCGGGACTGACTCGGTGAAACTCCGGGGCCGACGGTCACAGTCCGGATGGAAGCAGGAAGAGATGAGCGACATCGACCAACAATCGATGCGCGAGGCGGTGCTCGTTGCCGACTCTGCGCGACCGACGTGCCGGCCCAACCCGTGGGTCGGTGCCGTGCTCGTTGCTACCGACGGTCGGCGATTCACGGGCTTCACCCAGCCGGTCGGCCAATCGCACGCCGAGGTCATGGCGTTGCGGGCGGCAGGCGACGCGGCGCGCGGCGCGACCCTCTACGTCACCCTCGAGCCCTGCAACCACCACGGTCGCACACCCCCGTGCACGGAGGCGATCCTCGCGGCGGGAGTCGCACGTGTAGTGGTCGGCGTCAGCGACCCGGATTCACGGGTTGCCGGCACGGGCATCGAACGCTTGCGTGCGGCCGGAGTTCGCGTCGATCTCGGGGTCTGTTCCGACCTCGTTGCGGATCGACTCGCCGCATACCTGCACCACCGTCGTACGGGCCGACCCTTCGTCGTGCTCAAGCTGGCCATGACCATCGACGGCTACGTCGCCGCCAAGTCCGGGTCCGGTGGATGGATCACGGGTCCGGCCGCACGTCGCCGCGTGCACGAGATGCGCGCCGAGAGCGACGCGATCCTCGTGGGAGCCGGAACCGTCCGCGCCGACGATCCGTTGCTGACGGTTCGCGACGTCGACGGACCGTCACCCCGCCGGATCGTGCTCGGCCGTGCACCGAAGGATGCCAGGGTTCATCCGTGCACCGAGTGGTCGGATTCGCCCGACGAACTGCTCGTGCAGCTCGGGAACGAGCACGTGCTGCAACTTATGGTCGAGGGTGGAGCGAAGGTAGCCGCGAGTTTCCACGCTGCCGGACTGATCGACCGTTACGTGTTCCACGTTGCACCCGCGATCATGGGTGGTGGTGATGCGGTACCGGCCTTCGCAGGTGACACGGCAGCCACGATCGCCGACGTCTGGCGGGGTCGCCTCGTTTCCACCCGAACGCTCGGCAACGATGTCGAGATCATCCTGGAACCGGAACGGACCCTGCCATGACGACGCAACATCGTGACCCATCGTTCGCCCCGATCGACGACGTGATCGCCGCGATCGGACGCGGGGAGATGGTCGTACTCGTCGACGACGAGGATCGCGAGAACGAAGGCGACCTCATCATGGCGGCACAGCATGTGACGCCCGAGAAGCTGGCGTTCATCATCCGCCACACGTCGGGTGTCGTGGTGGCACCGCTCACCGGCGATCGCTGTGACGAGCTACGCCTCCCGATGATGGTCGACCACAACACCGAGAGCCACCGCACGGCGTTCACCGTGTCGGTCGACCTGCTCGAGGGAACCACCACCGGCATCTCGGCGGCGGACCGCGCACTGACGATCCGGGCGCTCGCCGATCCCGGGGTCGGCTACCAGGCCTTCGCCCGCCCCGGTCACGTATTCCCGTTGCGGGCCCGCGAGGGTGGCGTGCTGAAGCGCGCCGGCCACACCGAGGCGGCGGTCGATCTCGCCCGGCTCGCCGGATGCGTACCCGCCGGTGTCATCTGCGAGATCCAGAACGACGACGGAACGATGGCCCGACTCCCGCAGCTGAAGGAGTTCTGTGCACGGCACGGTTTGCTCCTCTCCTCGATCGCCGAACTGGTCGAGTGGCGTCGCCACAAGGAGCGACTCGTGGAGCGAATCGGGTCGGCACGCGTCCCCACCGAGTGGGGCGACTTCGAGTGCGTCGCCTACCGTTCGACGCTCGACGGTATCGAGCACCTCGCATTCGTACGCGGCGACGTCGCCGACGGCAGACCCCTCCTCACACGCGTGCACAGCGAGTGCCTGACCGGTGACGTATTCGGGAGCCTCCGCTGCGACTGCGGTGACCAGCTCGCCGCCGCGATGGAACGAATCGTTGCTGAGGACCACGGCGTGCTCGTGTACCTCCGCGGTCACGAGGGTCGCGGCATCGGCATCGGACACAAGATCCGCGCGTATTCGCTGCAGGACCAGGGCCTCGACACCGTCGATGCGAACGTGAAGCTCGGACTTCCCGTCGACAGTCGCGAGTACGGCATCGGGGCCCAGATCCTCGCCGACCTCGGCGCCACACGGCTCCGACTCATGACCAACAACCCGGCCAAGTACGGCGGCATCGCCGGCTACGGGCTCAGTGTGGTGGAGCGCGTTCCGATCGTCACGGCCGTCACCGACGAGAATCGGTCGTACCTGTCGACCAAGCGCGACCGGCTCGGACATCTCTTCTCCCCCGATGAGAAAGGCGCATCGTCATGAAGAACAGGAAAGTGGAATCGCTCAAGGTCGGGATCGTCTGCTCCCGGTTCAACGAGTTCGTCGTCAATGCGTTGCTCGACGGTGCGCGACGATCGCTCGCCAAGCACGGCGTGAAGGACGAGAACGTCGAGGTGTTCTGGGTTCCCGGTGCCTACGAAATCCCCGTGATGGCCCGGTTGATGGCCGTCTCACGGAAGTACGACGCGCTCGTGACGCTCGGTGCGGTGATCCGTGGCGAGACCGCCCATTTCGAGTACGTGGCCGGCCCGTGCGCCGAGGGCATCATGCAGGTGCAACTCGAGACGCTCGTCCCGATCGGCTTCGGTGTGCTCACCGTGGAGAACGTGGAGCAGGCTGCCGCACGATCGAGGCCCGACGACACCAACAAGGGTTTCGAGGCCGCCGACGTTGCGATCGAGATGGTCGCCACGATGCGACGCTGGAAGTAGCGCGACCGGGCGCGACCGGCTGCCGCACACACCCCGCCGACAGCTTCCCGCTGTCGTTGGGAGGCAACCATTCGCCGCGTCGTCGCATGCTCCGTCGCGATCACGCTCCTGGCCCCGGCGCCGGAGTCGCGTGCCATCGCCGCGTCAATCCCGCATCGTCACGGCTCGGCGAGCTCCACCGTGCCCGACCGCTCGGTGATCGATCACCTGGTGTTCGGGGTTCCGTTGGAGCGATTCCGGTCGGAGCGTTCGCGTGACAAACGCCGTCACGCCTGGCTGATCACGGCCACCGACGGTTGCTCGGCTCCGGTCGTCGGAAGTGGTGGTCGGTCCTTCAATTTCCGCCTCGCCTGCGAACGCCACGACCTCGCCTACGCCAACTACAGGGCACTCGATCGTCTCGGCCTCGGGGTCGTATGGGACTCCTCCCTGCGGGCACTCGTCGACGACCAGTTCCAGCGCGATCTCCAACGGTCGTGCACCAGGCGACGTCACAGCGAGCGGTTGCGCTGCGATGCGTGGGCGGTGGTGTACTTCCACACCGTGCGCCTCGCCGCCGGTCCGTGACCGTCAGGATTCGGTGATGGTGCGCAGCACGAGTTCCTGCAGCATTCGCGCGGTTGCACCCCAGATGGTTTCGTCGTCGAGGTAGAAGAACGGTACGACCACCTCCCGATCGGGGAAGACCCAGTGTTCGTGCACGAACGTGTCGGGACGGACGAGCTCGCGAAGTGGAACGGAGAAGACCCGGTCGACTTCGCCGTTCAACGAGTAGCGAGTCGGCGCCTCCGGCAACTCCACCACGTGCGGCACGATGTGACTGCGACTCGACACCGTTCGGTGGGCCGACAACTCGCCGAGCCGCCGTGCGCCCGATGCATCGACGCCGATCTCCTCGCGGGTCTCGCGGAGTGCCGCCGCGAAGCTCGACTCGCCGGGTTCGATGCGACCGCCCGGAAACGCCACCTGCCCCTTGTGGGAGTTCAGCGACTCGGAGCGCCGGGTCAGGATCACAAGCGGACCGTCGGCGTGGTCGATGAGCGGAACCAGCACGGCCGAGGGTTGTGCACCTTCCGGCGGGGACTGCGTATCGCCCTCCCGGCCACCCGCGTCAAACGCCCGCCGAACGGCGCCGAGATCGCCCAGTGCGCTCGTGTCGAGGTGCGACCACGGCGCGTGCCGGAGTTCGTGCCACCGTGCCGGCCGCGGGACCGTCTGGGATCCTCCCCGACGCCGCTCGCCCCGGATCGTCATGTCGTGCGTGGAGTCGGGCGACGGCACCGAACGGGTACGGACGTACCTACTCGCCGGGCTTCCAGCCGCCGTCGACGAGCTGCCTGATGAGTTGATCGAGACCGGCAGTCTTCAACGACGCGAGCGTGCGGCCAGGTTGCTCCTCGCCCTTCTCCCACTTCTCCCATGCGGCATGAATCTTCGCGAGATCGGGTGCGGGCTTGTCGAACGGCATGCGCCGAGCCTAACGATGCGGCGAACGGCTCTCATAGCCTGAGCCACATGGAGCGACCCTGCGTGCGCACGCGACCGTCCGGGCGATGGCTCGCGATGACGACGGCGTTGATCGTTCCGCTCCTTCCGGTTGCACAATCGCCCGCCGCCGCGGTGGTCGGCGGCACGAGCGCTGCGGGCAACACCGCGGTGGTTCGGTTGATCAACGGAAGCAGCAGCTGCAGCGGGGCGTTGTGGACGAGTCGCGTCGTCATCACCGCGGGTCACTGCGTCGTCTCGTTGTCGGGCACCGTCACCACACGCCCGATCTTCGTCTACGCCCCCGGAGTGAACACCCAGCTGTCTCCCCAAACCGTCTCGCAGAGCGCGATCATCACGGTGGATGGTTGGCGGAGGTTCGGCGAATACTCCCAGCCCGACGACATTGCGTTCATCGTGCTGAGCGCCGACCTGCCGGGTGCATCGATCTCACGACTCGCCACGACCAACGAGGTCTCTGCGTGGTCGCGCGAGGGTCGGGTCGTCACGTTCCTCGGCTACGGCAGGACCTCGCCAACTGGTGGCGCCTCGTTGACTCCCAACTCGATCGACCAGCGATTGACGCCGTTCCCGTCCTGGCCGGGTAGTTTCACCGCCCAGCAGACGCTGACCACCGGAATCTGCTCCGGCGACTCCGGGGGGCCGGTCGTCACGCAGGTCGGCAGCGAGCTCGTGCTGATCGGCATCGCTTCGGCGGCCTCCGGCCCCTGCGCAACGTCGAGTCGGCCCTCGATGACCGGGTTCATCCCTTCGGCCTTCCCGGAACTCATGCGCAGGTCACTGGAACTGACCAGCGTGGTCACCCTGCCGCAGGTCACGACCGGGGCCGCAACCGGCATCAGCGGAACGAGCGCGATCCTCAATGCAACGGCCGTCGGCAACAACCTGCTCACGACGGTGTCGTTCTCCTACGGATTGCAGCCCGACCTGAGCGGGGCGACCATCACACTCGAGGCAGGTCAGGCGACGGGGACCACTCCCACGGCGTTCGAACTCGCCATCACCAACCTGGTTCCGGGCAACACGTACTACTACCGGGCGAATGCGAGCAGTATCGCCGGCGCGGTCAGCGGGGCAATCTCATCGTTCGTAACGATCGGCGGTGTGCCGCTCGTCGAGGTCGGGGTCGCCTCGGAACTGTCGTCTGACTCGGCGAAACTCACCGGCACCGTCAACGCCAACTCGGTCCAGACCGTGGCATTCTTCCAGTACTCGCGCACACCGGACTTCGCAGTGGTGGATGGCACCGCCGTTGCGGGCGACATATTGGGCAACGAAACCGCCACCTTCTCCACCTCGATCGGGGGTCTCGAGCCCGGGACCACCTACTTCTGGCGGATGGCCGCTACCAACGGCAGCGGCACCAGCGTCAGCGCACCGCAATCGTTCACCACACCGGTGTTCTCCCGGTCGGCGTCCCTCTCCCAGCGTGCGCTCCTCGCCGCGCTCGTCGTCGAGCGGCGCGGCACGACGACGTTCACGGTGGCGCCAACGCCGCAGTCACGTTCGCACTGCGCAATCAACTCCCGCACCAAGCGCATCGTGTTCGGCAAGCCCGGCGTCTGTCGCCTGCGGATCACCGCCGTGCGCGGTGACGGGACATCCACCGCACTCTTCAATCTCGTGGTTCGGTAGCGCAGTGTCGCCGTACGAGTTGCTGGCGGTCACGAGACGAAGCGACATCGTGGAGTCGCAGCACTTCGGTGCGGTGGTCGCCCTCGATCAACGAGGAACGATCGCGTTCCACGTCGGGGACCCCAACGTGATCGTGTATCCGCGCTCGTCGATGAAGCCGCTCCAGGCGACCGCGATGGTTCGGGCCGGACTCGACCTTCCGCCGCGACTGCTGGCCCTGACGTGCGCCAGTCACGATGGGCGGCCGGAGCATCTCTCCGCGGCCCGCGAGATCCTGGCCTCGGTGGGTCTCGACGAATCAGCGCTCCGAAACACCGCCGACTACCCGCTCGACGAAGCCGAACATGAAGTGGCCATTCGCGAGGGTCGGAGCCGCTCCGCATTGCAGATGAACTGCTCCGGCAAGCACGCGGGAATGCTGGCCACCTGTGTCGCCGCCGGATGGAACCACGACCACGGCTATCTCTCGCCCGACCACCCGCTGCAACGGCACATCACCGATGCGATTCCGGCGCTCGCCGGGGAGGAGGTGGCGCACGTCGGCACGGACGGCTGCGGGGCACCGGCACACGCACTCTCGCTCCTCGGTCTTGCCCGCGCCTTCCGCTCCATCGCCATCGCGGATCACGGAACGCCGGAGCACCGGGTGGCGTCGGCGATGACGTCGCATCCGGGGATGGTCGGGGGTCCGACGCGCGACGTCTCGCGGCTGATGCAGGGAATCCCCGGTCTCGTGGCAAAGGACGGGGCAGAGGCGGTATTCGCGGTCGGGTTGCCGGACGGGCGGGCGGTTGCGCTCAAGGTGAGTGACGGGGCGAACCGGGCGAGACCACCGGTGATGCGTGCAGCCCTGGAACGACTCGGGGTCGGCCTGGAAAAGGTCGACCCGGCGACGTGGGATTCCCCCGTTTGGGGGCACGGTCGCCGGGTCGGGTTGTGTGAAGCGGTTGGACCGCTCGTTACATCCTGAATCCCTTGTTGATCATCGAGATGGCGGCGTCCTTTACCGGGATCATGCCGTAGATGATCGCGCCGTTGGCGACGTAGACCATCCAGTCGTCCGAGAAGGACAGACCCCAATTGGCGGCGAGGTTCACGTCGGTGAGCCAGACCATCAGGATGCTGATGATGAGGGCCCAGTGAGCGCCGATGACCGGGATCTTGGCAATGACTCCGTGGAGTCCGACGAGGCGAAGGACCGAGTCGATGACCGACACGACCGCGCCAAGCAGGATTGCTGCCAGGAGGAGTGCTCCGAGGGTGTACATGGTTGATGTGCTCTCTTTCTGACGGCACCGTTGCCGTCAGGTTCCAGAACAGCGCAATTGCACGAGCGAGTGGTGGATGCCCCACCAAATGGCGTGGTTATTGGGATTCAGCCGAGGGAATGGGCACGATCACCCGCGGTGATCCGCCCCGGTACGTCGACCCGGGCATAGACGCGGCTGCGAGTGTCACGCTGGTGACTCATCCGTTCGTAGTCGCCGTCGGCGAACCAGCGAGCGTTCTTGTGGCACGGAATTGCGTACGCCGCAATCGTTACCGTCGCTGTGCCAAGGGTCACCCGTACACCGGGTCGAACCATCGACCAATCGAAACCACGAACCGAGACGTTCTCGCCGGCGGAACCGGGACGAATCGGATGGCCCTGCGCCGCGAACTCGGCGACGATGTCGGCACTCCAGATGCAGAGTGCCTGCCAGGGTCGCCCGTGGTGCGCACGGCTGGCTTGACGATCGCCGGATACACCGCGGTAGCCGACCTCCACGTCGTCCACCGCCGACTTCGGAACGCCACCGTCGGAGAGGAACAGCCCCGTGACGATGCCCTCGGTTGGCAACGTTCCGGTAGTCAGCGCGGCGAGCGGTGACCACATCCCGCGCAACGCCCGCACGAGCATGTCATCGTCCAGTTCGTCGATCCGACCGGCTGCACGTTCGCCCAACAACTTCACCCGTTGTTGCGGGGCGAGTGAGGGATCGTCGGTCCCGGCGAGCGGCGCGAACAACGCCGCCAGTTCGTCGGCACTGCGCAGTTGGAGCTCGCTCGATGGTGACGACGAGTGCACGTGGTGCAACCACAGGTCGCCGAGGTGCAACAACGTGCGGTGTGCGTCGGTGCCCTCGTACGTCCAATGATCGACCATCACCACGGGGCGGGCCATCGTCAGGTCCCCAGGTACTTGCGCAGGTACGAAGCACCGAGCGAGATTGCGGCCGCGGCATCGTCGAGGACCTCGCTCATCCCGAAGAAGGCGTGTATTTGTCCGTTGAACCGTACGGTCGACGTCGGCACGCCCACCGATGCAAGGCGTGCCGCGTACTGCTCACCCTCGTCGCGCAACGGGTCGAACTCGGCGGTGATGACGAGGGTGGGCGGCGACTTGCCGAGCGTCGAGTCGTCGCTGAGGATCGGCGAGAGCATCGGATCGGAACGACGGGCATCGTCGCCGCCGATGTAGTGACCGATGAACCACCTCATCGAGTCGGCGGTGAGCAGGTAGCCCTGGGCGTTGTCCCGGTGGCTCTGCTGACCCATGCGCATGTCGGTGGCCGGGTACACGAGCAACTGGAACACGGGCTTCTCGCCGGCATGCATCGCCACGAGTGCCGCCAGGTTGCCGCCCGCCGAATCGCCGCCAATGGCAATCCGCTTCGCGTCGATCCCGAGTGCCGAAGCGTTGGAGAAGATCCAACGGGTGGCTGCGATGCAGTCCTCAAGCGCGGCGGGGGCCGGGTGCTCGGGGGCCAGGCGGTAGTCGACCGCGATCACGTTGCATCTACCTTCCCGAGCGAGCTTCCGGCAGATGTCGTCGTGCGAATCGAGATCGCCGATCACCCAACCGCCGCCGTGGTAGTAGATGAGGAGTGGAGCGGGCGTTTCCGCGGACGAGCGGTAGAAACGACATCGCACTCCCCCGGCGTCGAGGTCGCGAATCTCGTGTAACTGCACCGTAGAGACGGTTCGCATGGCGAGGTAGGTCGCACGACCCTGCTCGGGGGTCAACTCATGAAGGGGAGGAGCTCCAAGTTGCCGCATGGCCTCGAGAACCGCGGCCGTTTGATGATGGAGCGGCATTCCCCAATCATGGCAGGCGGTAGCGTGACGCGCACCAGCGTTCGTAGCTCAATGGATAGAGCATCTGACTTCGGATCAGAGGGTTGGGGGTTCGAGTCCCTCCGAGCGCGCTTGTCCGGTGGGTGCGCATCACCAGGGTGAAGAACTTGAAGTTGCTTGACCGACTGTTGCAGCCGGTCAGTAAAGTCGGGGCTGAAATCTCCAAACTAAACATGAGTAGTACGGTGCTACTCATGCCTCGAGACACGGCAAGTCTCTTCATGGGTCGCCGATTCGTCGGTGTATGCACCGGGGTCATGATCCTCTACATATACGGCTGGTGCACAAGGTGGACGTTCGACCCCGCATTTCGTCCGTTCGCTACACAGGATCACTTCTTCACGGCTCAAGCCGACGCCCTGCTCCGCGGACGACTCTGGGTGGATCCGGGTTCTCTGAAACCGGGTCAGGTCGACGAATGTTGGTACATCGAGGGCCGCTGCTTCGGATACTTCGGCTTGACACCGAGCCTGCTGCGCATCCCGATACTGCTCGTCGTCGGTGACACCACCATGAGTCTCGCGCCGATCATGATTCCCCTCGCGGCAGGTATCGCATTCGGTTCGTCGCTCGATCTCTGCAGACAACTCGCCGCGCCAATGCGGGATCGACTGCGTGGTGTCGTCTTCATGTGTATTGCGGCGGTAACGCTCGGTCCGGGGAGCCTTCTCGTCCTGCTGGCCGACCCCTACGTGTACCCGGAAGCAATCGTTTGGTCGGTCGCCTTCGTTGCACTGGCGGTCAACTTCTTCTGGCGCTGGCTCCAGGGCGGGAATCCGCGGCATCTTGGCTTCTCACTCCTGTGTTGTGTGCTTGCTGCCGGCGCGCGACCTACCACTCTCGCGGTCGGGGGAGTCTTGGGTCTGGCTCTACTCATCGCACGTCGTAAAGGATCGGAGCTACGGTTCAGCACCCTGACCACAGCCTTGGGTTTCATCGTCCTACCCGTTCTCCTCAGCCTTGGCACTTTCTTCGTGAAGTTCGGTCAGTTCTCGCCGCCATCAACTGCGTACCAGAACCCGACCGAAATCGGCACCAAGCCCCGCACAGGTCCCTGCAATCTTGCGGTCGGCTTGCACCCGAAGTTCGTGCCAACGAATCTCCTCGCCTATCTGCGTCCCGACGCCGTTCGTTTCTGGCGCGACTGGCCTCCCGTCCGCTTCAGGTTCGGCTCGTGCATTGGGCCGAATAGCCCGACGTATCTTTGGCCGCTGAGCGAGGGTGATGTCTACGTAGAGAAGACCACCAGCTTGTCAAACACGATGCCGATTCCTCTGTTGGCGGTGGGGGCCACTGCGTTCGCGGCAACGCGGCGTAGGCGAACGAGGGAACTAGTAGTCCTCATGGCGGTGGCGACCTCCGGCTTGGTAACGGCTACCAACATGGCGATGACAACGCGGTACCTGGGCGACTTCTATCCACTGCTGGCCACCGGGCTGGCTTTCTCGTCAGCCCTGGTCAAGTCGGTGAGCAGGAAACCGGTCCTGATACTCCTTAGTTGTGCGGCGATCGTGCTCGCCCTATGGTCCGTGGTTGCAAATGCCAGCCTCTTCACGAGATACGGATGGATGTTTCTCTCTCCATGACAAATCCGGAACTCACCCAATCTCCCTGACTGCTCAGAAGTCGTTGAGTAGCGATGTACAGGACCGAGTGACCCGAACCCGAATGAGCGTAGATTTGCGCCATGCTCATGGAGTTCGGCAGCCCATCGCCGCGGAAGCACGTAGTGGTCGTCGGTGCGGGTTTCGGCGGCCTCGCATGTGCCCGAAAACTCCGCTCGTCGCCGTCGTACGAGGTGACGCTGGTGGATCGGAATCCGTACCAACTGTTCTCGCCGCTCCTCTACCAGGTGGCGACGGCATCACTGCCCGAGGACGACATCGCCTTCCCGGTACGCACGGCGTATCGCGAGGTGCAGTTCGTGCGCGCCACGGTGACCGGAATCGACACCGCGGCGAAATCGATCTCACTCTCCACCGGTAGGACGCTGACGTACGACGATCTCGTGCTGGCCGTGGGGTCGGAGGGTACGACGTTCGGAATCCCCGGCGTGGCCGAGCACACGTTTCAGATGAAGTCGGTCGTGGACGCGCGTGCGATTCGGACCTCGTTACTGAGGAACTACGAGAGCGTCGAGGACGGAATTCTTCCCCTCGAGGGTCTGAACGTCGTCATCGTCGGTGGCGGGCCGACCGGTGTTGAGCTGGCCGGGGCCGTGCGGGAACTACAGGGTGAAATCAAGCGCGAGTTCGAACACATCGCGCCGAAAGCTACGGTCACGTTGTTGGAGGCGGGACCACGTTTGCTGCCGAGTTTCCAGACGGGTTCGAGCGAACATGCCCGGAAGGCCCTGAACAAGATGGGGGTTGACGTGCGCCTCAATGCCACCGTCGTGGAGGCCACAACCAGCTCGCTGCGTTTGAAGGACGGCACCGAGCTGATTGCAGGCACCCGTATATGGGCCGCAGGTGTCGTTGCGCCACCGCATTGGAGGTTCCTCGGCGAGGCCGATCGTGGCAATCGCCTGAAGGTGCGGCCCACCATGCAGCTCACCGACGACGTGTGGGTCGTCGGTGACGCGGCCAGTTTCGAGGGTGCGCAGGGACGTCCCCTGCCGATGATCGCACCGGTCGCGATTCAGCAGGGCCGGCACGTTGCGCGACAGTTGATACGTCGGGAACGCGGAGAGCCGCTGGAAACGTTCCGGTACCGCGACAAAGGACAGATGGCCACGATCGGACGGCGCAAGGCCGTGGTCGAGATCCGCCCGTGGTTGCGGTTCAGCGGCACGCTCGCCTGGCTCACCTGGCTGGCGTTGCATCTCGCCTACCTCTCCGGCGGGCGAAACCGCACCAGCATCTTCGCCGACTGGGTGTGGAACTACCTGGTGTGGACACCGCGCCGAACCGTCGTGGAATGAACCCCGCTCCATACCCATCGGTCGTCAACGATCATCGACGCGTGCCGGATCTGCCGTGACCCGGCACGACTTCGGATCAGGGGGCTGGGGGTTCGAGTCCCTCCGAGCGCGCCAGATTCTCCAGGTCTCGTAGCGTGCGGCCCGACGGCTCGGCATACGGAACCACCCCGCCCGGGAAGAATGCATCGATCTCCGAACGTTACGGATAGATGGCAAACACTTCGGTCAATGACTCCAACGACCACCGACCGTCGATCGACCAATGATCTTCCACACCCAGTGGGTGATGAATCGCAACGTCGGGGCCTTCGATCACAAACACACGACCCATGAATCGGCAGGCTGAGCTCGCCAGGTACAGCACCAACGGCGTCACGTGACCGGGTTCGTAACGGTCGAAGCCGTCAGATTGCGGCATCAACGCCAGCACCTTGGGGGTGCCTCCACCATCCTCGTTCGAGCGCACGGTGTAACGGCATTCACTCGTACCCGTACTTCGCCAGTTCCTGTGCATGACTCACCGTCAGCGCAGTGACACCTGCCTTCGCCGCTCCGTGTACGCCGCCACCCGCGGCGGGGTGCAGACCGACGGCCGAAATGGTGTTGATGATTGCGCGACGTGCCGTGGCACCGATGGCGGCCCAATGGCTTGCAGCGAAGTGGCTCACTGCACGCGTGCCTTTCAGATGAGCATCAAGCTGCAGGTCGGCATCGACCTCTGAGAGATCGACGGGGGAGCTCGGGCGGTTGTTCCCCGCATAGTTGATGACGATGTCGAGTCGACCGAATTCAGAGATTGCAAAACTTACGATGCCTTCGGCACTCACCCACGCGGCGACGGAGCCTCTATTCGCTACGGCACGACCACCGTTCACGATGATCTCATCGGTGACACATTGCGCAGAGCCGCCGATCGGTGCATCACCGGTGACGGCCACTCCGGGATCGTTCACCACGACGGCAGCACCGTGTGCGGCAAGTGCCAGCGCATACTCACGCCCGAGACCGCTACCGACTCCGGTCACGATCGCGACTTTGCCATTAAACGGTCGCATCCCACCCGGAGTTATCCGTACTCGCGACCCGATGTAACGGCTGGAGCCGAGCCTCAGACATTGAGCCCGCGTCTCCGGTTGGGGGGCGAATCCCTCCGAGCGCGCTACTAGGGATTCGGAAAGACCCGGGCGGTCGCAGTCACCTCGTTGACGGCGAGGGCAATCATCGAACCGTTTGACAACGCGAAGATGTTTTCTGGGTTCTCGTCCACCTTGCAGTGGACCTCGATTGCGCCGCCCGTCCCGGGGACCGTGACGAAGCCGTTCTTTGAGTAATTCCATCGTGATTCGAACACCGCGTATTCACCACCCCGAGTTGAGTCTTGGGGAATCCAAATCTTCCTGGCGCCGCCCCATTCTTGGACCTCGAATCCACAGCCGAAGTACTGGGGCTGTCCCCAATTCAACACGTCCGTATTGAAGAAGACGAGGTAGGTACCAGGAGCTACGTCACTGATTCGACCGACGACCGTGCTCGCGTCCGTGTTGAGGTAGAGATCTGCGTCCAGTAATCGGTAGTACGCCTTGCTAAGTCCATTCGAGCCGGCTGCACCGGCCGGACCAGCCGGACCCGACGCACCAGCTGGACCTGCCGGACCCGATGCACCAACTGGACCTGCTGGACCTCGTTGATTGAGGGTGAGACGATTCTCTGTCGCCCGATCACAACGGTTGCGGCGAGACTCCTGTCGCATCGCGCCGGTCTGCTTGTCGACGCAGATCATCACCTCCGAATCAGGGGCCAATGCAAGGACACTCCCTGTTATGGCAACGAGTACCAATGCCGCCGCAATCGCAGTCGGAATCGTGCGCTTGAGTGTCCTGCTTCTTTCCACTTCGATACCATATACAACTTCGCTGTGGGGCATCAACAGTATGCAAATGGCTCTTCAACCACGAAACTCGGAAGGGAACGTTCGTACCGTGGAGCCAGCGTGATCCACCCATATCGTCCTTGGCGTGGGACGTACCACCCTACGGACGGTCCTTGCGGTGTCGTTACTCACTGCCGGTGGAGTGCTCTTGACCAATGCCGGTGGATTGTGGAGTGACGGTCAATCCGGGGTTGATGACAAATCAACCACCACGGCCGTTGAATCCAGCGTCACTTCGACGACGGACGCCGCATCCGTACCACCCATCACGGTGACCGGTCCGCCGGGTGCGACGGGTGAACGAGGCGAGACGGGACGCACAGGACCGCGAGGACTGCCCGGGCCACGGGGCCCTCGTGGACGCGTTGGACCAGTCGGACCACAGGGCCTTGTCGGACCAACCGGACTACAAGGTGCACCCGGACTGCAGGGCATGTCCGGACCACAAGGAGTAGTCGGCGCAACCGGACCACAGGGCCTTGTCGGACCAACCGGACCTCAAGGCCCAACTGGACCAACCGGACCACAGGGCCTTGTCGGACCAACCGGACCAACCGGACCAACCGGACCCCAGGGAGATTCGGGACCGCCGGGTGGATTCGGTCTCTACGGTTCGTTCTACGACACCACCACGGTGTTGTTGGCCGGTAACACTCCGATTGCCGTTCCGCTCAACACCACCGACGAGTCGTCGGGCGTGGCGATCGAGAACGATGACGACTCGCGACCAACTCGCATTCAAGTGGCCAGCGGCGGCGTGTTCAACATTGCATTCTCGATGCAGTTGCAGAAGTCCGACAGCGGTGTGGACGCGGTGAGCATCTGGTTGGAGAAGAACGGCGTGGCGGTCCCCTGGAGTTCGACGGATCTCTACCTGCAGGACGCCGACCTGCGGTCTCGGGTCGTTGCTGCATGGAACTTCTTCGTTCCGCTACAAGCCGGTGAGTACGTTCGACTGATCATCGTCGCGACCAACAATCTCCGAACGTCCATCCTCGCCGTACCGAACCCGACGATTCCAGGTCAACCCGCGATTCCGTCCACGATTCTCACGGTGAACCAGGTGGGGTGACGAAGAAGATACCGCGGCTGTCGGAGTCCGGCTGCACCGAGGCGCCGGCTCCCTACTGCCAGCTCCAACGGATGTCGCGCGGTGGGCCGATGGGTGTTCCCGCCGTCTCGGGAATCGCATCGAGTGCCTGGCGCAGCTGCAACCAACCAGTCCAGGGATCGTTCCCGGTCGTCGGGCAGCCGCCACTCACCTGGAGGCACGCCGACGGTTGCGTACCGACACCGGCGATTTGCAGGGGGCTTCCGACCTGCAGTCCGCGGGCGGCAATCACCGCCCATTGACGCGCCTGGGATCCGCTTCGGGTATGAATCTGAGGGATCACGACGAGATTCGGGGATGCCTGCGACGACACCCATAACACGTCGTCGATCGTCCAGCCGTTGTTGCAGCGCAGCGAGCCGACGGTCTGCGGGCATCCGTCGGCCGAACCGAAGTTCCACAGTCTCCGCCCCGTTGAAGCAACGAACCCGCCCACCCACGCCCTGGCCTGGCCGACCGGACCCCAACTCGGCTCGATGTCGACCGCGCCCGAGATGGTGACCCGCGGATCCGACACCGCGCGCGCCTGCTCGACGATCTGCGCCCACACCACACCGCCGTCGAAACCGTTGAACGGCGTGGCACCGCCCGAATTGCTCGTTCCGATCGCCACCTCCCACGGCCCCGTCGCACACTCCGCAAGGCCCGCGGCCACCGTGGCGGTGGTAGCCGCGATGTCCGTGGCGCTCAGCGCCATACCGAAACCGCTCGCACCTCCCTCGACCTGCCGACCGAACGACAGGATCACGACCCCCCTCGGCACGCGCTGTGCCTTCGCGCACATCGCCGCTCGGATACGGGGCGCATTCGACTCGAACGGCAGCACGTCCTGACCCCTTACGTAACTGCCGATTGCCACGTTGTGGAGCGCGTCCTCGCGGGCCGGAACGGACGTGGGATACCACACCGGGTCGGTGGCGAGTTCGCTCAGTGACCCGAGCAAACGGGTGGGCGCCGGCGTCCGTAGACAGCCCTTGGCACACGCTTTCGCCTGCGGCGAGATGGCATCGATATTCACCACGGTGTCCTTCGACTTCGTCCGTTTCGTACCGAGCGCCACCAACATGATCGTGTTCACCGGGCGACTGCCCTCGAGCACGATCGACCTGCGCTCACGGTCCGACGACCACTGGTCGAGGTTTCGCACACGGGCGCCGTTCACGTACACCGCGACGCGGCCGCTGCGGGGTCCCGCCATGTACCAGACGGAGAATCGTCGTGCCATAACGTCGAACACCGCCACAGAGCCGGGGTTGTTCGTCTGCAGGATGGCACCGCCGATGGCATCCTTCTGTCGCACTGCCATCCACGATGCATCGGCGGCCGCCGCATCACGAAACGTCACGACGAACGCGGCGGTTGCGAGGATGCCGGCAATGACCGTGCGAACGAACACCCGCATCATTTCGCCACCCTATTGGCGACGAGCACCGAATGCATCCGTACGGAACTTGGGTGTCGGAAGTCGCGCTACAGCAACGGCCTGAGCTCAACCCTCCGGTTGCACGCTCGCGATCCCCGCATCGCACGTTCGTGCGCGATCTCCAATGATCCGACGTCGATGATCCAGAGACCGCTGAAGAACTCGTCGCCCCCGAACAGCGAGCCGGACCGGATCTCCGAAGCATCGCCCCGAGCGTCGACCACGACGGCCGCGCCGGGATCGGCCAGTCCGACGGCGAGTACGAATTCACCGCGCACACGCAGGTCGTCGTTGAATGCGTCGATCGCGGCGATCTCGTCTCCCTGCGCCGATCGTGAACGTGAATCAATCACGAAGATGACGAAACGCATGCATCAAACGTAGGCGCTACACCTAGCCTGCGAACCGTGAGGCGCGTTTTCGAGGCCGAACTCGGTGCGATCTTCGCGGCCCTCCCAACCGCACCGCGTTGCGTCGTGTCCGGTAACTTTGCCACGCCGTCCACCCTGTTGCACCTGTTCGACCGGCACGTCCCGGTATACCGCCTGCACATGTTGCATGCACAGCGCGGGATTCCCGACCGCCCCGGGGTCGTCTACGAAACGGCGTTCGTCGGGCCTGGAATGCGTGGTCACCCTCGACTCGAATACGTGCCCTGCCGGCTGAGTCTGGTGCCCAGACTCCTCGCCGGTCCGCTGAGTCCCGACATCGTGCTGATCCACACCACCCCACCGCGCGACGGGGTGGTGAGTCTTGGTATCGAGACGAACGTCCTGCCGGCGGCGATCGAGTCGGCGAAACGCAACGGTGGGATCGTCGTTGCCCAGTCGAATCCGTCGATGCCGTACACGTTCGGCGACTCGGAGATCGAGGAGCAATCCATCGACTACCACATCGAGGTCGATGAGCCGCTCCCCACCCCGGTCGTTCGGACACCGACCGACGTCGAGCACCGAGTCGGCACGATCGTGGCCGGGGAGGTGACCGACGGTGCGACGTTGCAGGTCGGTATCGGGGCGATTCCCAACGCAGTCCTTGCCGCGCTGGTCGACAAACGGGGACTATCGGTGTATAGCGAGGTGTTCAGCGATGGTGTGATGGATCTGGTGCGTGCCGGTGCCACGGACGACTCACTCCCGATCCGTGCATCGTTCCTTTTCGGAACCCAGGAGCTGTACGAATGGGTGAACGGCAATCCCCGGGTTCGGATCTTGCGAACCGAGACGAGCAACAGTCCCGCCAGGATCGCAGAACAGCGACTCATGACCAGCATCAACGCGGCACTACAGATCGATCTCTACGATCAGGCGAACGCCGCACGGATCGGTGGTCGCATCTACAGCGGTCTCGGGGGCTCGACCGACTTTCTCGTCGGTGCGATGCATGCATCCGGTGGACGGTCGCTGATCACGTTGCGTTCCTGGCACGACGGGTCAGACTCCTCGACCATCGTGCCGAAACTCGACGAACCGACCACCCACCTACAACACGGTGCCATCATCACCGAACACGGGGTTGCACAGGTGTTCGGTCGCAGCCAACGAGACCAAGCACTCTCGATCATCAACGACACGGCGCATCCCCGCGCCCGGGACTGGCTGATGAGCGAGGCCGGTCGGCTCGGACTCGCGTAGTCGTCCGGGATCGTGCGGGCGTTAGTCGTCCGAGAGCGGTTGCACGCGCCCCGTGACGGCCCCGCCATCGATGACGAATTCGGATCCGGTGGAGTAGGTCGCCTCGACCACCATGAACCGAACCATACGTGCAACCTCGGCGGCCTCACCGAAGCGCGCGATCGGTTGCTCCGCCGCAACCGATTCATCGAGCCGGGACGTCATCGGCGTGCGGATCGGCCCGGGATGTAGGGACAACACGCGGATGCCGTCGGCGGCGAGGTCGAGGGCGGCGGCCTTGGTCAATCCCCGAACCCCCCACTTGCTCGCCACGTAGCCGGCGATGTTGGCGTAGCCCTGCAGTCCGGCCGTCGACGAGCAATTGACGATCACCCCGCCACCGGACATCTTCATGAAGGGCACCACGTGCTTCATCCCGAGGTGGACGCCGAGCAGGTTGACATCGACCACCCGACGGAACTCGTCGGTGTCGTGGGTGGCCGTGCTGCCGTACGCCACGATGCCCGCATTGTTGAAGAGGGCATTGACGCCGCCCATGAAACGATCGGCGGCGCCCAGTACGTCCTGCCAGCCCGCCGGGTCGGTCACGTCGTGGCGCGCGAACGCAACGGCGGCCCCCAACTGCTCGGCTGTCGCACGACCTTCATCCTCGAGCACGTCGGTGATGAACACCTTCGCACCGATCGAGACGAACTCCTCGGCGGTTGCGCGACCGATTCCGCGCGCACCGCCGGTGACGAGGATTCGTACGTCCCGCGCCGCGCGCGGAGCAGCGCCGATCAAATCAGCGACGGATCCGTGTGAAGCCCTTCGGACAACGGGGAGCCGGACCCGAGACCCTTCGGACCTCGTCACCGCGCTTGCAGCGGATCGTGCGGTTGGGCACCGTCACGACGGTGGTGGTCGGGGCAACCGTCGGGGCGGCGATGGTCAACGTCACGGTGACGAACGACGTCCACGACGTGTCCTCTTCGTCCATCTGCAACGTGAAGACGGTCTGCGGCAGCGGTGCGGTCGGCGTACCGGAGATGACGCCGGTGAACCGATCCATCGTCAGACCTGCGGGCAGTGCCGGAGTGATGCTGAAGTTGTACGGCGGGAAGTCCACTCCGATGTCGATGTCGGTGTAGGTGGCGGTGGTCAACGGCTGACCGACGGTACCCGTCACGGTCTGGCATGTCGGATAGATGCCCTTGGCGGTTGGTGCAGTGACCGAGAGGTTGAACCACTGGGAGGCGCTGCCCGCCGCATTCGTGCCGGTGACGTTGAAGTAGTACATCCCGACGATCTCCGGCCTACCCGACAACTGGCCCGTCGTTGCATTGAAGCTCATGCCGCGGGGCGGGGTCGGAGTGATCGAGAACGAGGTGATGGCCCCGCCGGTGGAGTAGATGGTGTATCCACCGAACGTCTGGCACTGCTCGAGGGTGGCGGCGCTCGGACCGACCGTGAACACGGGGGCCCCGGTGTTGGCGGATGACGGCTGGGCAACCGCCACCAGTGACACGGTGATCAGCACCACGGCAGAAGCGATGCTTCGGCGAATCGACGTGACATTCATGGACGTTTCTCCTTTGGAATGCGAACGGATAACCGCCCCCACCATAACAGCGGCGCCAACTCCTACGATCGTGCGGGGACGATTCGGTACAGATGTATACGTCACGCACGGAGGATTCCATCCAGGATTCGCGCCCCGTGATA
>JBIJCI010000015.1:0-36191 GCA_044344715.1 Ilumatobacteraceae bacterium
CCGGTCGAGAAGAAGGCCATCCTCGAGTCGTACGAAGAGAAGGCCGAGAAGGTCGAGACACAGTTCCGCCGTGGCATCATCACCGATGGCGAGCGCCGGCAGCAGGAAGTGCGAATCTGGTCCGACGCCACCAACGAGGTCATGGGCGCGATGCAGCAGTCGTTCAAGAACGACCGCTTCAACCCGATCGACATGATGGTCGGCTCGGGTGCCCGCGGCAACATGACCCAGCTGCGTCAGATCGCCGGCATGCGCGGATTGGTTGCCAACCCGCGCGGTGACATGATTCCGCGTCCGATCAAGAGCAACTTCCGCGAAGGTCTTGCCACGCTCGAGTACTTCATCGCCACGCCGGGCGCGCGCAAGGGTCTCGTCGACACCGCGCTGCGCACCGCCGACTCGGGCTACCTGACACGTCGTCTGCACGACGTGGCACAGGAGCTGATCGTGCGCGAGGACGACTGCGGCACGAGTCAGGGCATCTGGGTCGAGGACGTACAGCCCGACACCCAGAACAAGCGAAACTGGCTGGAAACGCGGCTCTTCGGGCGTTCGCTGCACGCCGACGTCACCCTCTCCAACGGAACCGTGTTGGCGCGCAACAGCATCGTCGGTGACCCCGAACTGTCGATGCTCCGCGACGATCCAAAGATCGACCGTGTCCGCGTCCGCTCGGTGCTCACTTGCGAGTCGAAGAACGGCATCTGCGCCAAGTGCTATGGCCGCTCGTTGGCCACCGGCAATGCGATCGAACTCGGCGAGGCGGTCGGCGTGATTGCCGCCCAGTCGATCGGCGAGCCCGGCACGCAGTTGACGATGCGTACGTTCCACACCGGTGGTGTCGCCGGCAAGGACATCGCCGGCGGTCTTCCCCGCGTCGTCGAACTCTTCGAAGCACGCCACCCGAAGGGTGCGGCAACACTCGCCCGTGCCACGGGAACCGTGCGCATCGGCGACGACGATGGCAAGGGTCTGCTCGTCAAGATCATCGACGACCAGGGTGAGGAAGTGTCGTTCCAGATGCCGGCCGGTAGCAAGCTGAAGGCGAAGGACGGGGACTCCGTCGTCGCCGGTCAGCTGTTGACCGACGGACCGATCGACCCGAAGGAACTGCTGGAGATCAGCGGTATCCGCGATGCCCAGAACTACATCGTCGATGAGGTGCAGCGCGTGTACCGTGACCAGGGCGTCGCGATCCACGACAAGCACATCGAGTTGATCATCCGCCAGATGACACGTCGCTACATCGTGCAGGACCCGGGCGAGACCCCGTTCCTTCCTGGCGAGCGCATCGATGCCCGGGTACTCCGTGAGACCAACGACTCGCTCTCCAAGGAGGGCAAGCGCACCGCCGAGGGACGTCCCGAACTGATGGGCATCACCAAGGCGGCCATCTCCACCGACTCGTGGTTGTCCGCAGCATCGTTCCAGGAGACGACCCGCGTGCTCACCGAGGCGGCCATCGACGGTCGCAGCGACTCGTTGATCGGACTGAAAGAGAACATCATCATCGGAAAGTTGATCCCGGCCGGAACCGGCATGGACTCCTACAACCTCTTCGGCATCGAGTACCCGGGGTACGTGCGGCCGCAATCCCACACCACCGACTCCGAGGAAGGCGTCGAGGTCGACGCCTCGCTGTTCGGCAGCCCCACATCGTCAACGTCGGGCGACCAGCTCGCCGACTTCCAGGCGGTGATGGGTGCCGGCGCTACCAGCGAGGGTACCCCGACGGCGTCCGACGACGACTCCAACGGCTCACACGACGAGGCCTGAACCCCTCGGACTACCGCGCCCCGACGTCACCCGGCGGGGTTGGCGAGCCGACGGGGGTCCCCGTAGGCTGTAGCGCTCGCCGAGCGTGACCCTCACGGTCGCATCGGCCGTGTGAAAGTCAGTGCCCGTTATCCCTACGAAAGAAAGCAATCGGTCTTCCGCGTGCCCACCATCCAACAGTTGATTCGAGAGGGTCGCAGCTCGAAGTCGTCCAAGACCAAGACGCCGGCGCTGAAGGGTTCCCCACAGCGCCGTGGCGTGTGCACCCGCGTCTTCACCACCACTCCCAAGAAGCCGAACTCGGCCCTGCGCAAGGTGGCCCGCGTTCGCCTGACGAGCGGTATCGAAGTCACCGCCTACATCCCAGGTGAGGGCCACAACCTGCAGGAGCACTCGATCGTGCTGGTGCGTGGCGGTCGTGTTCGCGACCTTCCCGGTGTGCGCTACAAGATCATCCGCGGAGCACTCGATGCCTCCGGTGTCAAGGACCGCAAGCAGGCCCGCAGCCGTTACGGCGCGAAGCGTGGGAAGTAGGTAAGCCATGTCGCGCAAAGGTCCAGCCGTCCGCAGCGAACTCCTGGCGGATCCCGTCTTCCATTCCACGCTCGTCACGCAGATCGTCAACAAGGTGATGCTGCACGGCAAGAAGAGCACCGCCGAGCAGATCGTCTACGGCGCACTCAAGATGATCGAGCAGAAGACCAGCAGCGAGCCGCTCACCACGCTGAAGCGGGCGATCGACAACGTCAAGCCGCCGCTCGAGGTTCGTAGCCGACGCGTCGGTGGCGCCACGTACCAGGTGCCAGTCGAGGTCAAGCCGCGTCGCTCGACCACGCTCGCCATCCGCTGGGTCGTCGACAATGCACGCGCCCGCCGCGAAAAGACGATGGCCGAGTGCCTGGCCAACGAATTGATGGACGCCTCCAACGGCGTCGGCGCGTCGATGAAGAAGCGCGAAGACATGCAGAAGATGGCCGAAGCCAACAAGGCTTTCGCGCACTACCGCTGGTAATCCGAGCACACCCCTAGGCAACGAGACGGAGCACCCCCATGTCCGAGAGAGAGTTTCCACTCGAGCGCTACCGAAACATCGGCATCATGGCGCACATCGACGCCGGCAAGACCACCACCACCGAGCGCGTGCTCTACTACACCGGCAAGTCGTACAAGATCGGCGAGGTGCACGAGGGTGCGGCGATCATGGACCACATGGTGCAGGAGCAGGAGCGCGGAATCACCATCACCGCCGCTGCGACCACCGCGTTCTGGCGCGACCACCGAATCAACATCATCGACACCCCCGGCCACGTGGACTTCACGATCGAGGTGGAGCGCTCGCTGCGCGTGCTCGACGGTGCGGTTGCGGTGTTCGACTCCGTCGCCGGCGTCGAGCCGCAGACCGAGACCGTGTGGCGCCAGGCCAACAAGTACCGCGTGCCACGTCTGTGCTTCATCAACAAGATGGACCGCACCGGTGCCAACTTCTACCGCACGGTCGACATGATCAAGGACCGCCTGCAGAGCACCCCGGCAGTCATTCAGATGCCGCTCGGTGCCGAGCAGGAGTACCGCGGAATCGTCGACATCGTCAAGATGAAGGCCATCGAGTGGGATGGCGACGACAAGGATTCGACGTACTTCGAAGCCGACATCCCCGCCGAGTACCTCGACAAGGCCAAGCAGTACCGGGCCGAGCTCCTCGAGCTGGCCGCCGGCGAGGACGAAGAAATCATGGAGAGGTACCTCAACAACGGTGACCTATCCGAGGACGATCTGCGCCGTGCCATCCGCGCCGGAACGCTGGCGTTCAGTTTCGTCCCGGTGCTCTGCGGTTCGGCATTCAAGAACAAGGGCGTCCAACAGATGCTCGACTGCGTCGTCGACTACCTGCCGTCGCCGCTCGACATTCCAGCCGCCGAGGGCACCAACCTCAAGGGCGACGAGAAGATGACCCGCCCGGCCGATGAACAGGCTCCGTTCGCGGCCCTCGCATTCAAGATCGTCGCCGATCCGTTCGGCAAGCTCACCTATTTCCGGGTGTACTCGGGCAAGGTTGCCAAGGGTGAGGAGTTGTACAACTCCGTGAAGGAAAAGCGCGAGCGTGTCGGTCGACTGCTGTTGATGCACGCCAACCAGCGCGAGGACATCGACGTCGCGCGCGCGGGCGACATCGTCGCCGGTCTCGGTTTCAAGGACGTCACCACGGGTGACACGCTCTGCGACCGCGACAATCCCGTGATCCTCGAGCGGATGGAGTTCCCCGACCCGGTGATCCACGTGGCAATCGAGCCGAAGACCAAGAACGACCAGGACAAGTTGGGCAAGGCCCTCAAGTCACTGTCGGACGAGGACCCCACGTTCCGTGTCCGTACCGACCACGAGACCGGTCAGACCGTGATCTCGGGCATGGGCGAGTTGCACCTCGAGATCCTCGTCGACCGCATGCAGCGCGAGTTCAACGTCGATGCGACGGTCGGCAAGCCGCAGGTGGCCTACCGCGAGACGGTCACGAAGACGGTCGACACGGTCGAGTACCGGCACATCAAGCAGTCGGGTGGTTCCGGACAGTTCGCGGTCGTCAAGATCACCGTCGAACCCAACCCCGGCAAGGGGTACGAGTTCGTCGACGACATCTCGGGTGGACGAATTCCGCGCGAATTCATCCAACCGACCAACCAGGGCATCCAGGCTGCGCTCGACAACGGGGTGCTCGCTGGCTATCCGACCGTGGACGTGAAGGTGAGCCTGGTCGATGGTCAGTACCACGACGTTGACTCCAACGAAATGGCCTTCAAGATCGCCGGACAGATGGCCTTCAAGAAGGCGGCCGCGATGGCCCGCCCGGTCCTCCTCGAGCCGATCATGGCAGTCGAGGTGGTCACACCCGAGAACTACATGGGTGACGTGATCGGCGACCTGTCCAGCCGCCGTGGTCGCATCGAGGGCATGGAAGCCAACGGCAATTTCCAGAACGTGAAGGCGCAGGTTCCGCTTTCGGAAATGTTCGGATACAGTACAGATTTGCGTTCGCGCACCCAGGGGCGTGCAACGTACACGATGCAATTCCACTCGTACCAGCAGGTACCTGAGGCAATCTCGCAAGAGATCGTCAAGCGGGTGCGCGGGGAATAGCAACAACAATCAGGTCTCACAACAAGAGAAAGCACACAGGAGAAGAGAGCAATGTCGAAGGGTAAATTCGAGCGCAACAAGCCGCACGTCAACATCGGAACGATGGGACACATCGACCACGGCAAGACCACGCTGACCGCGGCCATCTCCAAGACGCTGGCCGACAAGGGTCTCGCCGAGTACACGCCGTTCGACCAGATCGACAAGGCGCCGGAAGAGAAGGCGCGCGGCATCACCATCTCGATCGCACACATCGAGTACGAGACCGAGAAGCGCCACTATGCGCACGTCGACATGCCGGGCCACGCCGACTACATCAAGAACATGATCACCGGTGCCGCCCAGGTCGACGGTGCGATCCTCGTGGTCGCCGCCACCGACGGTCCGATGCCCCAGACGCGCGAGCACGTGCTGCTCGCCCGCCAGGTCGGCGTGCCGTACATCGTCGTTGCGCTCAACAAGTCGGACGTCGTCGACGACCCCGACATGCTGGAGCTGGTCGAGGGTGAAGTTCGTGACCTCCTCACCTCCTACGATTTCCCCGGCGCCGACGTGCCGGTCGTTCGTGTCTCGGCGCTGAAGGCGCTCGAGGGTGATGCGCAGTGGCAGGAAAAGATCATGGAGCTCATGAAGGCCTGTGACGACTACATCCCCGAGCCCAAGCGCGAACTCGACAAGCCGTTCCTCATGCCGATCGAAGACGTGTTCACGATCACCGGTCGTGGCACCGTCGTGACCGGCAAGGTCGAGCAGGGCAAGGTGAACACCGGCGACGAAATTGAAATCGTCGGTCTGCGTGACACCCAGAAGACGGTCTGCACGGGCGTCGAAATGTTCCGCAAGCTGCTCGACGAGGGTCAGGCTGGCGACAACATCGGCGCACTCCTGCGCGGCACCAAGAAGGAAGACGTCGAGCGCGGTCAGGTGTTGTGTGCACCGGGCAGCATCACGCCGCACACCAACTTCGAAGGTCAGGTGTACGTCTTGAAGAAGGAGGAGGGTGGCCGTCACAAGCCGTTCTTCAACAACTACCGTCCGCAGTTCTTCTTCCGCACGACCGACGTGACCGGCACCATCCAGCTGCCTGCTGGCACCGAGATGGTGATGCCCGGTGACAACGTCGTGATGACCGTGGAGCTCGGCAAGCCGATCGCCATGGACGAAGGTCTGCGTTTCGCCATCCGCGAGGGTGGGCGTACCGTCGGTGCCGGTCGCGTTACGAAGATCCTGAAGTAACGGCGAGTCGGCAAGGCATCGGTCACGATCATGGCGCAGAAGCAGGGCATCCGTATCCGCTTGAAGGCCTTCGATCATGCCGTGCTCGACAACGAGTCGAAGAAGATCGTCGAGACGGTGGTCCGCACTGCGGCGACCGTCCGTGGTCCGATTCCGTTGCCCACCGACAAGCACCGGTACACGGTCATTCGTGGACCACACGTCGACAAGGACTCACGCGAGCACTTCGAGATGCGCATCCACAAGCGTCTGATCGACATCGTCGATGCGAACGCCAAGACGGTCGAGACGCTGCAGCGTCTCGAAATCGCCGCAGGCGTCGACATCGAAATCAAGATGGCCTGACCCCGCAGGGGCTGTGATCGGGCTCGCCCGTACAAGGATTCGTCAAGAGTCACCGTTTTGGTGTGGTTATTGGGCGTGTTGTCGCTGTAGAACGACCCTATGAGCTTGCCGTTTCCCCCGCCACCCCCGTCCGATGTCGTTCCAGCGGGTCGCCGTCGAGGTATCGCAGGTCGTATGGCCCTGCTCGTCGTGCTGTTGATGCTGGGCGCAGGTGTCGCTGGTGGCATCGTCGCCACCGAAATCGATGAGTCGTCGATGGGTGGCGACGAGCCATATACGCAGGTGACCGCGGCACCCGTTGTGTCGCCGGACGAGTCTGCAGGGATCACGGGTGTCGCCGAGGTGGCGGCACGCCTCGCCAACAGCATCGTGACGATCTCCAGCCAGGTCACGGAGTCCTTCTCCGAGGGTGAGGCCACCGGCACCGGTGTGGTGATCACGAGCAATGGCGAAATCCTGACGAACGCCCACGTCGTCGAGGGTGCGACGGAAGTGCGTGTGCGATTCGCCGGGGACACCGAACCCGTGTTGGCGCGGGTACTTGCGGCCGACGCCGGTAACGATCTCGCGCTGTTGAAGGTGAATGCCAGCAACCTGGTGGCCGCAACGTTTGCCAAGCCGGGCAGCGTTCGGGTGGGCGACCAGGTCGTGGCAATCGGCTATGCCCTCGCCCTCGACGGCGGTCCGAGCGTGACGACCGGCATCGTTTCGGCGCTGAAACGGACGATCTTCACGGAGTCGGGAGCATTGAACAGCCTCATCCAGACCGACGCGGCGATCTCATCGGGTAACTCTGGTGGCCCGCTGGCAAACATGCGCGGTGAGGTCATCGGCATCAACACCGCCGTGGCACGCGGTAACGGCAATTCCGCGGCCAACAACATCGGTTTCGCCATCTCCGTCGACGAGACCCTGGCCGTACTCGAGCAGTTGCGCGACCAGGCAACCGGCATGGCACGTGCGGAGGGATTCCTCGGCGTCAGCCTCGAGGCCCGTACCGATGGCGGCGTCGGTTCGATAATTGCGACGGTGCAGCCGGGTTCTCCCGCCGACCAGGCCGGAATCAACGTCGGTGACATCGTGCTCGCCGTGGATGGCGAGCCGGTGAACGGTCAGGCTGGGCTCGTCGCTGCAATCCGTGACCGCGACTCGGGTGAGACGATCAGCATCGACCTCATCCGGGATGGCGAACGGGTCACCGTGTCGGCGACCCTGGTGGCCCGACCACGGGACTAGCCAAGGGACCCCACGCCACGGGGGGATTCTTAACTGAACAGGTGTTCGGACCCGCCGGCGGATCCGCTGGTGGATGATTCCGGTCCGCACGCCGATAGCGTCGTTCTCCGCGCTTTGGGCGGGTCTCCTGCTCGAAGTGCAACCGTCAGTTGACGGTGCGGGGTTCGCTCCGCAACCCAATTGATGTCTGTGTGCGCCCGATTCGTCGGGTACCTCACAGCGAAAACGATTTCGGGGCTCCGCCGGCTTGGCCGCGCGGGGCTTTTTCGTGAGAGCGAAGACCGAATACAGGAATCAACGAAACGAAACGGAACGGAACAAGGCTCACCATGGCACAGAAAGCGATCGTCGGCGAGAAGGTCGGCATGACGCAAGTGTGGACTGACGACCGTCGTGTCGTACCGGTCACGGTCCTACGCGTCGAGCCGGCGCGCATCGTGCAGGTCAAGACCAAGGACTCCGATGGCTACTGCGCACTGCAGGTTACGTTCGGTCACCGCGACGCCAAGAAACTCACCAAGGCCGCAGCCGGGCACTTCGCAAAGAACGGTGTCGCCCCGGGTCGACGCCTCGTCGAGCTCCGGCTCGACTCCGTCGACGGTTTCGTCGTCGGACAGGAGATCGGTGTCGACACGCTGGCAGCCGGCGAGATCGTCGACGTCACCGCGGTCAGTCGCGGCAAGGGATTCGCGGGCGGTATGAAGCGCCACAACTTCCAGGGACAGGGTGCCGCGCACGGTAACCACAAGCACCACCGAGCCCCGGGTTCGATCGGTCAGCGTTCGTTCCCCGGCCGCGTGTTCCGCGGAATGCGCATGGCCGGTCATCTTGGTCACGAGCAGGTGACCATCCTCAATCTCGAGGTCGTGCAATCCGACGCCGAGCGCAACTTGTTGCTCGTGAAGGGTGCGGTGCCCGGTCCCAACGGTGGCGTGGTCATCGTTCGCAACGCAGTGAAGGGCGGCAAGTAACCATGGCCAAGCTCACGATGAAGAATCCCAGCGGCAAGAGCGCTGCGAGCGTCGATCTGCCCGACGACGTGTTCGGTCTCGAACCGAACAAGGCGGTCATGCATCAAGTGGTGCTCGCACAGTTGGCCCATCGTCGCGCCGGAACCCAGAAAACCAAGGGTCGCGCGGAAGTGAGCGGCGGTGGCAAGAAGCCGTTCAGCCAGAAGGGGACGGGTAATGCCCGTCAGGGTTCGATCCGTGCACCGCAGTTCGCCGGTGGTGCCGTCACGCTCGGTCCGACCCCGCGTAAGTACGGTCAGCGAACCCCGAAGAAGATGGTGCAGCTCGCACTGCGCTCGGCACTCTCCGACCGCGCCCGCGACGGCAAGCTCGTCGTCGTCGACGGTTGGTCGTTCGACAAGCCGAATGCCAAGTCGGGTGCCGCGGCACTCGCGGCGCTCGGAACGAGCGGCAAGGTGCTCGTGGTCGTCCGGTCGGCGAACAGCAACGAGGCCAAGAGCCTCCGCAATCTCGCCGATGTTCACGTCATCCTGACGAGCGAGCTCAACGCCTACGACGTGCTCTGCAGCGACTGGGTCGTGTTCTCGCAGGACAGCCTGCCCAAGAACGACGGAGGTGCCAAGTGAAGGATCCGCGCGATGTCATCATCCGACCGGTGG
Source organism: Ilumatobacteraceae bacterium (assembly GCA_044344715.1). Lineage (GTDB taxonomy): Bacteria > Actinomycetota > Acidimicrobiia > Acidimicrobiales > Ilumatobacteraceae > F1-60-MAGs027. The sequence continues at coordinate 9,356 of JBIJCI010000015.1, forward strand.
TCTCGGAGAAGAGCTACGCCGGTTCGAACATCGGGGTGTACACCTTCGAGGTGCACCCCTCGGCCAGCAAGCCCGAGATCCGCGATGCGGTACAGCGCATCTTCAACGTGCAGGTCGTGAAGGTCAATACCCTCAACCGTCCCGGTAAGCGTCGCATCACCCGCGGCACCAACCGGGTCGGCGTTCGTGACGGTTCCAAGCGGGCCATCGTCACGCTCGCCCCTGGTCAACAGATCCCGCTGTTCGAGAACTGATCGGAACATCATGGCCATTCGTAAGCGTCGACCCACCAGCAGCGGACGTCGGTTCCAGACGTCGTCCGACTTCTCGGAGATCACCAAGCACCGTCCTGAGCGCTCACTCATCACCTCGAAACCCGAGCGTGGCGGCCGTAACGCGACTGGTCGGATCACCTCGCGCCACAAGGGTGGCGGGCACAAGCAGCAGTACCGCATCATCGACTGGAAGCGCGGCAAGGACGAAGTGCGCGCCAAGGTTGCCGCCATCGAGTACGACCCCAACCGCACCTGTCGCATCGCGCTGTTGCACTACCTGGACGGCACCAAGGCCTACATCCTCGCCCCGAAGGGTCTCGAGGTTGGCCAACACGTCGAGAGTGGCCAGCGTGCCGACATCAAGCCGGGCAATGCGCTGCCCCTGCGGTACGTGCCGGTCGGTACGGTCGTGCACAACGTGGAGATGCGTCCGGGTCAGGGCGGGCGAATCGCCCGTTCCGCCGGTGTGTCCGTTCAGCTCGTCGCCAAGGAAGGCGACTTCGCGACGTTGCGTATGCCGAGCACGGAGATGCGCCGCGTGCCGATTGACTGCCGTGCAACCATCGGCGAAGTCGGTAATGCCGAGCATGAACTGGTCAAAATCGGTAAAGCCGGTCGCAACCGTTGGAAGGGTGTCCGTCCCCAGTCCCGTGGTGTGGCCATGAACCCCGTCGACCATCCGCTGGGTGGTGGCGAAGGAAAGACCTCGGGCGGTCGCCCGGCCGTGTCGCCGTGGGGCAAGCCAGAACGCCGAACACGCAAGAAGACCAAGGCGTCGCAGCAATTCATCGTGCGTCGTCGTCGCTCAGGAAAGGCACGTGGTTAACGCATGGCACGCAGTCTGAAGAAGGGTCCCTTCGTCGACGAACACTTGTTGAAGAAGTTGGACGCGATGAACGAGAGTGGTGAACGCAAGCCGATCAAGACGTGGTCACGTCGGTCCACCATCATCCCCGACATGGTCGGTCACACCTTCGCCGTTCACGATGGTCGCAAGCACGTACCGGTGTACATCTCCGAGTCGATGGTCGGTCACAAGCTCGGCGAGTTCGCCAACACCCGGACGTTCAAGTCCCACGCCAGCCAGGAGAAGATGGCGGGCACCGAGTCCGCGCCTGCGGCAGGAGCCTCGTCATGACCGGACCCAAGCTGAACGAAGCGCACCGCATCGCCGGTGAGCGCAGCGGCACCAAGGCCCAGTTGCGCTGGGTGCGCATGTCGGCATCGAAGTTCCGCCCGGTACTCAACCAGGTTCGCGGTCTCGACGTGGTCTCCGCCCGCGAAGTGCTCAGTTTGCACAGTGTCGAAGCGGCACGCATCGTCCAGAAGGTGCTCAACTCTGCGGTTGCCAACGCAATCCACAACGATCAGGCCGAGGAAGAAGCGCTGTACGTAAAGGCGTGCTTCGCTGACGAGTCGCCGACGATCAAGCGTTTCCGACCGCGCGCACGCGGCCGCGCCAATACGCGGCTGCGCCGTGGAGCCCACGTCACGATCGTCGTCGCGCCGTACTCGGCCGACGAGCAGAAGGCCCGCGAAGCCGTCGAGGCAGCGAGTGGCCGCAGTGACAAGGCGGATCGCCGTCGTCGCGTTGCCGCGAGCAAGGCACGTGCCGCGGCCGAGGGTACGACCGAAGCCGGGGACGAGTCGACGTCGTCGGATGGCACGAGCAATGAGGAGACCAAGTAATGGGTCAGAAGATCAATCCGTACGGCTTCCGTCTCGGTATCACGACGGAGTGGAAGAGCAAGTGGTTCGCCGGCAAGAAGCAGTACCGCCAGTACCTCACCGAGGACTGGAGGATCCGCGGCTACCTCATGGATCGCCTCGCCGATGCGGCCGTCAGCCGAATCGACATCGAGCGCACGCTCGACAAGTTGCGAGTCGACATCCACACCGCTCGTCCCGGCGTCGTCATCGGCAAGGCCGGTGCCAAGGCCAACGAGCTGCGTGAGCACCTCTCGCGTCTTACCGGCAACAACAAGATCCAGTTGAACATCAACGAAATCAAGGAATCGGAGCTCGATGCGGCGCTCGTCGCACAGGGAGTCGCCGACCAGCTGGCCAACCGAGTGGCGTTCCGACGCGCGATGAAGCGTGCGGTGCAGAACGCCCAGAAGGCCGGCGTGCAGGGTGTGCGAATCCAGTGTTCGGGTCGCCTCGGTGGCGCCGAAATGACCCGCCGCGAGTGGTACCGAGAAGGTCGCGTTCCGCTGCACACGCTGCGCGCCAACATCGACTACGGATTCCGTGAGGCCATTACGTCCGCGGGTCGCGTGGGCGTCAAGGTGTGGCTGTACAAGGGCGAGATCCTGCCGTACTCAACCGAAGCGGCCGATCGCGCGAAGATCGAGGCGCAGATGGCAGCTGGTGACACCGTTGCCGCAGCAGCCGCGCCGCGCGCGAGCGTGATCACCTCGGCCGGTCCGCGTGCCGGCGAAGAGGAGACCGTGCCGCTCGTGAAGGATGCGGATGCCGATTACGAGCGTCTGCTCGCAGAAGAAGAAGAGATCGAGCGTCGGATCCACGACGCTTCCGAGACCCCGCACTTCAAGAAGGATTGATCATGCTGCAGCCCAAGAAAGTGAAGCACCGCAAGCACCACCGCGGTCGCATGAAGGGTCAGTCCAAGGGCGCCCGCGACCTCGCGTTCGGCGACTTCGGCATCCAGGCACTCGAGCCCGGTTGGGTGACCTCGCGTCAGATCGAAGCGGCACGTATCGCCATGACCCGGCACATCAAGCGTGGTGGCAAGGTCTGGATCAACGTGTTCCCCGACAAGTCGGTGACCAAGAAGCCGGCCGAAACCCGAATGGGTTCCGGTAAGGGCAACCCCGAGTTGTGGGTTGCGGTCGTGAAGCCGGGTCGAATCCTGTTCGAACTCTCGTACCCCACGGCGGAGGTTGCCACGCAGGCGCTGAGCCGTGCGGCCCAGAAGCTGCCAATCAAGTGCCGCATCATCCAGCGCGAGGAGGGCATCTAACCATGGCCGAGAAGTACGGCAAGTCCCACGACGACCTCAACGAGCTCGACCTCGCTTCGCTGGTCGAGGAGTTGGAGAACGCCAAGCAGGACGCCCTCGACTCACGATTCAAGCTGGCGACCGGTCAGCTGACCGATACGTCGCGTATCGGCAAGATCCGCAAGCAGATCGCCCGCATCAATCTGGTGATTCGTCGTCGCGAGATCGAAGCCGCCGAGGCAGCAGTCAACACGAAAGCGAGCCGCAAATGACCGACACCACCGTTCGTAGCAGCCGGAAGGCACGCGAGGGACTCGTCGTCTCGAACAAGATGAACAAGACGGTCGTCGTGGCGCTCGTCGAGCGTGTACGACACCCGAAGTACGACAAGTTCGTCATCCGAACCAAGAAGTTCTATGCGCACGACGAGGCCAACGATGCCAAGGTCGGCGACAAGGTTCGAATCGTCGAAACCCGTCCGATCAGCAAGACCAAGCGCTGGCGGGTCGTCGAAGTACTGGAGCGTGCGAAATGATCCAGCAAGAGAGTCGCCTCAAGGTCGCCGACAACAGCGGTGCCCGCGAAGTACTCGTCATCAAGGTGCTCGGTGGCACGCGCCGCCGTTATGCATCGATTGGCGACGTCTTCATCGGCACGGTGAAGGATGCGATCCCGGGCGCCGGCGTGAAGCAGGGCGAGGTCGTGCGATGCGTGGTCGTGCGCGTCGCCAAGGAGAAGCGTCGTCCCGACGGCAGCTACATCCGTTTCGATGAGAACGCAGCCGTCTTGATCAAGGAAGACCTCACGCCGCGCGGCACCCGAATCTTCGGGCCGGTCGGACGTGAACTTCGCGACAAGAAGTTCATGCGAATCGTTTCGCTCGCCCCGGAGGTGCTCTGACATGAAGCTACGAAAAGGCGACAACGTGCGGGTCATCAGCGGCAAGGACCGCGGCAAGGAGGGCGCGATCAAGAAGGTGCTGCCCTCCGAGAACAAGGTGATCGTGGAGGGCGTCAACATCGCCAGCCGTCACACCGCCCGGCGTAACGAGAAGCAGCAGAGCGAAATCAGGAAGATCGAGATGCCGATCTCGGCGTCCAACGTGATGCTCGTACACAAGGGCAAGGCCACCAGGGTCGGTCACAAGGTCGACGGCAAGGGAAACAAGGTGCGCATCGCGCGCAGCAACGGAGACGAAATCTGATGTCCACCACCAGCTACGTTCCACGACTCAAGTCCCACTACCGCGAGGTCGTGCGCGCCGATCTGATGACACAGCTCGGTGTAAGCAACCCGATGCAGGTTCCGACGATCGAGAAGATCGTCATCAACATGGGTGTCGGCAAGGCCACGCAACAGGCGTCATTGCTCGACGGTGCCGTCGCCGACCTCACGGCCATCACGGGTCAGAAACCCATCGTCACCAAGTCACGCATCGCAATTGCGTCGTTCAAGTTGCGCGAGAACCAGGCGATCGGCGCGAAGGTCACCCTTCGCGGGGACCGTATGTGGGAGTTCTTCGACCGCCTGCTGTCGGTCGCCATTCCGCGTATCCGTGACTTCCGTGGTCTGCCCGGTCGCTCCTGGGACGGACACGGCAACTACACCTTCGGTCTCAACGAACAGATGGTGTTCATGGAGATCAATTACGACAAGGTCGACGTTCCGCGGGGCATGGACATCACCATCGTCACCTCGGCATCCGACGACCTCACCGGCAAGGCCCTGCTCGACGCCTTCGGCTTCCCGTTCCGCAAGGGCGAGATGCCTGCTTCCACCAAGCGCGTCAAGAAGCAGACCAAGAAGAAGTCAGCAGTCCAGGGAAATTCGTAAGTAAAGGAAGACAGCTCAACAATGGCAAAAAAGTCACTCCGTAACAAAGCAGCGGCGACACCGAAGTTCAAGGTGCGCTCCTACACGCGCTGTCAGCGCTGTGGTCGCGCCCGTGCGGTGTACCGCAAGTTCGGTCTCTGCCGCATCTGCCTGCGCAACTTGGCGCACGCCGGCGAGATTCCCGGGCTGCGAAAGTCGAGCTGGTAGGCGCCATGATCACCGACCCGATCTCCGACATGCTCACCCGTATCCGCAATGCGAACGTCGCCATGCGTGACGTCGTGCTGATGCCGTCGTCAAAGCAGAAGGCCGCACTCGCCGAAATCCTGAAGAAGGAGGGCTACATCTCCGACTTCGCGGTTGCCGATGGTGACGCCAAGGGCAGCAAGGTGCTCAAGATCCAGATGAAGTACTCGGACGATCGTCGCCGCACGATCTCCGGGATCAAGCGCGTCTCCACCCCGGGATTGCGCGTGTACCGCCAGGCCACCGACGTCCCCCGGGTCCTCGGCGGACTCGGTGTTGCAGTTCTCTCTACGAGTCACGGACTCATGACCGACCGCGAGGCGCGCAAGCGCAACGTCGGTGGCGAAGTCATGTGTTACGTGTGGTGAGTCGGAGGAACACATGTCACGCGTAGGCAAAGCAGCAGTCGTCATTCCCCAGGGAGTCGACGTCACCATCACCAGCACCAACATCACGGTCAAGGGATCCAAGGGCTCGCTCGAGCGCGAGATTCCGAGCGGTGTATCGATCAAGAAGGTGGAGAGCACCCTCGTCGTGGAGCGTGCGGACGACGCCCGCGCCACCCGTTCGCGCCACGGAATGATGCGTGCCATGGTTCGCAACATGGTCGACGGCGTAACGCAGGGTTACGTGAGGGAACTCGACATCATCGGTGTCGGTTACCGCGCCGCGGCAAAGGGGCCGGACAAGTTGGAACTGTCGCTCGGGTTCTCACATTCGGTTCCGTACGCGGCTCCGAAGGGCATCACCTTCGAGGTGCCGCAACCAACCCGAATCGTCGTGAAGGGTGCCGACAAGCAGCTCGTCGGCCAGGTTGCGGCTGAGATTCGCTCGTTCCGTTCTCCCGAGCCGTACAAGGGCAAGGGCGTCCGCTACGTGAACGAGCGCGTGTTGCGCAAAGCCGGCAAGACGGGCAAGAAGTAGGAGGAACGACGATGACCACGATCGCCAAGAAACGCCGCGACGGCAGGCTTCGCCGCCACCGCCGTGTTCGCAAGAAGGTGCACGGCACCGCGGCCCGTCCGCGGCTTGCCGTCTACCGGAGCAACCGTCACCTGTCGGTGCAGGTAATCGACGACGACTCCGGTCGCACGCTCGTGTCGGCCTCGTCGCTCGAAGCCGATTTCCGCAAGCAGCAAGCCGGCGGTAACGTCGCAGCCGCGACGGCGATCGGTTCGCTGGTCGCAGAGCGCGCCAAACAGGCGGGCATCACCACGGTCGTGTTCGACCGCGGCGGTTTCCTCTACCACGGCCGCATCGCGGCAATCGCCGAGGCGGCACGCGCCGCAGGATTGGAGTTCTAACGTGACCGACGTACAACAGCCGGAGGCAACGGAGGGTCGCGGTCGTCGCGACCGCAAGCCGCGCGAGCGCCGTGAGCCGCGTCCGGAAGCCAAGCCGGGCGAGTTCGGGGAATCACGCGTGGTGCACGTCAACCGTGTTGCCAAGGTGGTGAAGGGCGGTCGCCGCTTCCAGTTCGCGGCCATCGTCGTCATCGGGGACAAGGCGGGACGCGTCGGGCTCGGGTACGGCAAGGCACGCGAAGTGCCGTTGGCGATCCAGAAGGGCACCGAGGATGCGAAGCGCAACGTCTTCCGAGTCGCGCTCGCTGGTCCGACCATCACGCACTCGATCGAGGGTGTCAACGGTGCGGCCCGCGTGCTGCTCAAGCCGGCTGCGCCCGGTACCGGGGTCATCGCCGGTGGTGCCGCCCGAATCATCCTCGAGGAAGCGGGAATCAAGGACGTGCTGGCCAAGTCGCTCGGTTCGCCCAACTCGATCAACGTCGCCCGTGCCACCATCAACGGTTTGCGGTCGCTCCTGCGGCCCGACGAGGTGGCGAAGCGTCGTGGTCTCGCCGAGGACGAATTCGTCCCGCGTGGATTGCTCCGTGCGTTCAACGAATCGAAGAAGGCAGCGGGGAGCTGAGGATCACCATGGCAGACAAGACCATCACCGTCCGACAGAAGCGGTCACAGATCGGCAGCATGCCGAAGACCCGCGCCACGATGCGGGCCCTCGGGCTGCGCAAGATCGGTGACACCAACGTGCTCCCCGACCGTCCCGAGATCCGCGGGATGATCGCCCGCGTGCCGCACCTCATCGACATCGTCGTTAGCGACAAGAAAGGCAGCTGAACATGCGCGTGGATCACGTCGGGCCGAAGCACGGAGCCAGGAAGTCGCGAAAGCGGGTTGGTCGTGGAATCGGCGGTAAGGGCGGCAAGACCGCCGGTCGCGGAACCAAGGGTCAGTACGCCCGCAACACGGTTGCCCGGGGCTTTGAAGGTGGTCAGATGCCACTCAAGCAGCGCGTGCCGAAGTTGAAGGGGTTCACGAACCCGTTCCGCGTCGAGTACCAGGCCATCAACCTCGACACCCTGGACGGTCTCGGCACCACCGAGATCACCGCCGCACTGTTGGTGGAAAAGGGTCTGATTCGCAAGGGCAACCTGGTGAAGGTGCTCGGGCGCGGCAAGGTCGGAAAGGCCCTGTCGGTGTCGGTGCACGCGGTCTCCAAGACCGCCGAGCAAGCCATTACGTCGGCTGGTGGTTCGATCACCATCCTGCCCAAGCCGTACCGCGGTGTCCGCCCGCCGGCTCGCGGCAGCCAGTTCACCAACCGCTAGTTTTCCCCCAGAACGGAACGGAGAAGCTCGATGTTCGCACGAGTGAAGAGCCTGTTTACGGTCACCGACCTGCGAAACAAGGTGCTGTTCACGATGTTCATCTTCGCCGTCTACCGCATCGGCGTTTCGTTGCGGGCGCCGGGCGTCGACTCGCAGGCCGTCAGCCAGTTGCGGGAAGCGTCCCGTTCGCAGGGTGCACTCGGATTCCTCAACCTGTTCTCGGGCGGCGCCTTCGGCAGCTTCTCGATCTTCGCCCTCGGCATCATGCCGTACATCACGGCCAGCATCATCATGCAGGTGCTCACCATCGTGATTCCCAAGCTCGAGCAGTGGCAGCAGGAAGGTGCGGTGGGGCAGCGCAAGATCACGCAGTGGACCCGCTACGTCGCCATCGCAATTGCATTGCTGCAGGCTGCAGGTCTGACCTTCATCTTCGGACAAGGCAACGGGTCGGCATTCTTCGGGGCGGTGGCAACCGTTCCCGACGTGGTGCTGCTCGATCCGTTCATGCCCCGGGCCCTGCTCGTCATTCCATCGTTGGTTGCCGGAACCGCCCTCCTCATGTGGATGGGTGAGCTCATCAGCCAGCGCGGAATCGGCAACGGGATGTCGATGCTGATCTTCGTCTCCGTCGTCAGCGACCTGCCGTACAGCTACTACTCGCTGCTGCAGAGCAGGAAGACGTTCGTCTTCGTCGTGCTCGTCGGAGTCTCGCTGCTCATCCTCGCCGCCGTCGTGCGCGTCGAGCTCGGTCAGCGCCGCATCCCCGTGCAGTTCGCCAAGCGGGTGGTCGGGCGCCGGCAGTTCGGCGGGCAGAGCACCTACATCCCGTTGAAGGTCAACCAATCCGGCGTAATCCCGATCATCTTCGCGTCATCGGTGCTGTTGCTGCCGGTTCTCCTCTCCAACATGCTGGGTAGCGCCGAGGGTTGGCGCGGTTCCATCGCCAGGTTCGTCGACCGGTACCTGATCAACAGCCAGAACATGCTCTACATCACGATCTTCTTCGCGATGATCATTGCATTCGCCTACTTCTACAACTCGATCGCGTTCGATCCGGTGCGACAAGCCGACCAGCTGCGCAAGCAGGGTGGATTCGTGCCCGGCATCCGTCCCGGTCCGCAAACCGAGTCGTTCCTCGGCAAGACCGTCAACCGCATCACGCTGCCGGGTGCACTGTTCGTCGCGTTCATCGCCATCACGCCGTACATCATCCTCTGGGCCGGCGATGTGCAGACGTTCCCGTTCGCTGGTACCACGGTGCTCATTGCGGTGGGTGTGGCGCTCGAGTTGATGCGTCAGATCGACAGTCAGCTCATGCAGCGCGACTACCAGGGTTTCCTGAAGTGACCGTACGGCTGGTCCTTCTCGGCCGGCAAGGTTCAGGGAAGGGAACGCAGGGGACGCGGCTCGCCGCGCACTTCCAGATTGCCCACATCTCGACGGGTGAGATGCTGCGCAACGCGATCAAGCTCGGTACGCCGGTCGGCAAGGTGGTGAAGGACATCATCGATCAGGGTCGGCTCGTCAACGACGAACTGATGGGCAGCCTGGTGAAGGGTCGGCTCGGTGAAGCCGATGCGCGAACCCGGGGCTACCTGCTCGACGGCTTCCCGCGGACCCTCCCACAGGCCCACGCGCTCGATGAGATCGCCCGGGCCCGACCGATCAACGTGGTCATCGACCTCGAGGTACCCCGGGACATCGTGCTTGCGCGGTTGAGTGCCCGTCTTGCCGTGGAGAACCGTGCCGACGACTCACCGGAGGCCGTCGAACGGCGGTTGGCCATCTATGAGGAACAAACCGCCCCCCTCATTGCCCACTACCGCAAGCAGGGTGTCCTGGCCGCGGTGGACGGGGTGGGGTCACCCGACGAGGTGTTTGCTCGGCTGGTCGCTGCCATCGGCTCGGCCACCGGGGTGACCGGTCCGGGTGGCGACGGGCAGGTACCCCGATAGCGTTACGAGTCGCCCTGCGGGGTCCTGAAGGAGTTGGTTCTGGCAAAAAATAAGGAAGACGCCATCGTGCTGGAAGGCACGATCACCGAATCGTTGCCCAACGCGATGTTTCGAGTGGAACTCTCCAACGGACGCTCCGTGTTGGCTCACATATCCGGGAAGATGCGGGTGAACTACATCCGTATCAACCCGGGCGACAGGGTGCAAGTAGAGCTGTCACCGTACGACCTCACCAGGGGCCGTATCACAGTCCGATTCAAGTAAGAGAAGAGATCACCGTGAAAGTCCGACCGAGCGTCAAGAAGATGTGCGAGAAGTGCAAGGTCATTCGTCGCCACGGTCGCGTCATGGTGATCTGTGAGAACCCGCGCCACAAGCAGCGGCAGGGATAACGAGGACCTTCAACCATGGCACGAATTTCCGGCGTCGACATTCCGCGCGAAAAGCGGGTGGAGATTTCCCTTACCTACATCCACGGCATCGGCCGTCAGACCTCGGCGAAGATGTGCGCCGATCTCGGGATCAACCCGAGCGTTCGCGTTCGCGACCTCACCGACTCCGACGTCAACAAGATCCGCATGTACATCGAGAACAACCTGAAGGTCGAGGGTGACCGTCGCCGCGACGTGCAAACCGACATCAAGCGCAAGATCGAAATCGGTTCGTACCAGGGTTCGCGGCACCGCAAGGGACTGCCCGTTCGCGGTCAGCGAACCCACACCAACGCTCGAACCCGCAAGGGCCCGAAGAAGACCGTCGCCAACAAGAAAGTCGCAGCGAGGAAGTAAATGTCGGACGCAGCAACACCAGCACCACGCAAGTCGCGCAAGCGCGAACGTCGCAACGTCAACACCGGCGTCGTGCACATCAAGAGCACCTTCAACAACACGATCGTGTCCATCACCGATCCGGCCGGCAACGTCATCGCCTGGGCGTCGTCGGGTGGTGTCGGTTTCTCCGGTTCGCGAAAGTCCACCCCGTTCGCCGCGCAGTTGGCGGCCGAGAAGGCCGGTCGCGCGGCAATGGAAATGGGTTTGCGTCGCGCCGAAGTTCTGGTGAAGGGTCCCGGCTCGGGTCGTGACACCGCCCTTCGCTCCATCCAAAATCTCGGCATCGAAGTGACGAGCGTCAAGGACGTGAGCCCGGTGCCGCACAACGGTTGCCGTCAACCAAAGAGGAAGCGTCCGTAGTCATGGCTCGTTACACCGGTCCCAAAGTCCGTATCTCCCGCCGCCTCGGCATCAACGTCTTCGAGAACTCCAAGGGAACGAAGGCCCTCGAGCGTCGTCCGTTCCCGCCGGGAGCACACGGCCGCACCCGTCGTCGCTCCGGCGAGGGCGAGTACCTCAATCAGCTGCAGGAAAAGCAGAAGGCCAAGTACATCTACGGCGTCCTCGAGCGTCAGTTCCGCAGGATCTACGAAGAGGCCGTTCGTCGCAGTGGTCCGACGGGCGAGAACATTCTCCGCTTGCTCGAGTTGCGACTCGACAACGTGGTGTACCGCGCCGGCTGGGCCGCAACCCGTCCGCAGGCACGCCAGTTCGTCAGTCACGGACTCGTGAAGGTCGACGGCCAGCGCGTCAACATCCCGTCCTACACGCTCGGCAAGGGCGAGGTTGTGAGCCTCTCCGACAAGGCGAAGAACATGATCATCATCCAGCACAACATCGACACGCTCGGCCGTTCACCCGTCGCGTGGCTCGATTCGCAGGATGGCGGCAAGGCAGTGGCCGTTCGTGAGCTGCCGACCCGCGAACAGATCGACGTTCCCGTAAAGGAACAGCTCATCGTCGAGCTCTACTCGAAGTAACCCCGTACAACCAGCCAGGAGACACCAAACATGCTCGTCATTCAGCGCCCCAGCGTCGCAGCCGTCGGTCCGGCCGTCGGCAACCGCCAGAAGTTCTCCGTCTCGCCGCTCGAGCCGGGTCTGGGTCACACCATCGGCAACTCGTTGCGCCGGATGCTGCTCTCCTCGATTCCCGGTGCAGCGATCACGTCCGTCAAGTTCGACGAGGCGTTGCACGAATTCACCACGATCGACGGCGTCGTCGAGGACGTCACCGAGATCATCCTCAACCTGAAGGACGTCGTGGTCAAGAGCGACGTCGACGACGTCGTCTCGGTTCGTGTCGATGCGACCGGCCCGAAGGAACTGAAGGCCGGCGACGTCTCATTGCCGGCGGGTGTCGACTTCATCAACCCCGACCAGCACATTGCAACGCTGTCCGGCAAGGGCAGCCTGTCCTTCGAGCTCACCATCGAGCGGGGCAAGGGCTACCTCGGTAGCGACCGCGATGCCGGTCGCAAGACCATCGGCGTCGTTCCGGTCGATGCATTGTTCTCGCCGGTTCGCCGCGTGACCTTCGAGGTCGAGCCGACCCGAGTCGCCCAGTCGACGAACTACGACAACCTCATCCTCGACATCGAGACCGACGGAGCGATCACGCCGTCGGAAGCCCTCGCCTCGGCCGGGGCGACCATGCGGAACCTGCTCGAACTCGTGGCATCGCTCTCCGACGAACCCGTTGCCCTCGAGCTCGGTGAGTCGGTCAGCAGCGGCACCGGCTCCCCGGAGCTCGATATGCCGATCGAGGATCTCATGCTCTCGCAGCGTCCTTTCAACTGCCTGAAGCGTGCCCAGATCAACACGATCGGCGACCTCGTGGCGCGCACCGAGGAAGAACTCACCAACCTCCCGAACTTCGGCGCACAAAGCATCGCCGAAGTGAAGGGCAAGCTCGACGAACGAGGACTCGCGCTGCGCGTCTGACGCGCTGACGCCGATCAAGGAGACGATCAACGATGCCAGAACCACGACGTAGCAAGAGTTTCGGTGGCTCATCGAGCCACCAGCGGTTGATGATGGCGAACCTCGCCGCATCACTGTTCGCCGCAGAAGGCATCGAGACCACCGAGGCCAAGGCCAAGGCGTTGCGTCCGATCGCCGAGCGCCTCATCACCAAGGCGAAGAAGGCGCAGAACGGTGACGCCGCCAGCCTGCACAAGATCCGCCAGATTCAGGCGTACCTCAACGACAAAGAGATGACGACCAAGCTCGTGAAGAACGTGGCCCCGCGCTACATGGAGCGGAACGGTGGATACGTCCGCATCCTGAAGTTGGGTGAGCGCAACGGCGACCGTGCCCCGATGGCGCGGATCGAACTCGTCTAGCTCGACGCCCGGCTCCGCGGTGGCCGCAACGCCGGTCCGTTGCGGGGGATTGACGGCGTGCCGATGAGCGGTGATCGCCGCCGGGTCGGCTTCGTACTTTCCTACGACGGCAGCAGCTTCCACGGTTTTGCCGTCAACCCGGACGTGCCCACCGTGGCCGGCACCCTCGTGGAGGCACTCGAGAAGATCACCCAGGTCGAGGTGCGGCTCGTCGCCGCCGGACGCACCGATGCCGGGGTCCACGCCCGTGGTCAGGTCGTGACCGTCGACCTCCCGTCGGGCACCGACATCGCCTCGTTGGCACGCAGCCTCAACGCATTGTGCGGACCACGTATCGCCGTCCGTGACGTTCGGTGGGTGCCGAGCTCCTTCCACGCCCGGTTCTCCGCGATCTGGCGGCACTACCGCTACACCATCCACAATGCGGCGATCCCCGATCCGTTCCTCGCGAACACGGCGTGGCACGTGCACGCACCGATCAGCGTCCGTCCGATGCAGTTGGCGGCCGACGCGATCATGGGCGAGCGTGACTTCTCCGCATTCTGTCGGCGACCCGACAACGACGAGGCCGATGAGGAGTCCGATTCGCACGATGGCGGCTCTACTCCTGCATCGAGGGCCGTGTCGATGAGGCGTTTCGTGCTGGTCTCGGAGTGGCGTCGAGACGGCGACATCGTCACGTTCGACGTGCGGGCCAACGCGTTCTGTCATCAGATGGTGCGGTCCCTGGTCGGCACGTTCGTCGATATCGGACTCGGCAAGCGTCCACCGAGCGACATGATGGCCCTCCTGCGAAGCGGTCGGCGCCAGGATGCCTCGCAGGTTGCACCACCGCACGGCCTGTGTCTGCTCGAGGTCGGGTATCCCGCCACCAGCGACTGGTCGGTCTGAGAGACCCGTGCACGTCATCTTCCTGTCGACCCCGGTCGGCGCTCTCGGGTCGGGAGTCGGTGGTGGCGTCGAACTGACGCTGCGAACACTCGCCGACGGAATGGTGCGTAAGGGCCATCACGTGACGGTCGTCGCGCCACGCCGTTCGGTGCTGGCGGGTCACGACCTCGTGCAGGTCGACGGCGACCTGCACGTTCCGAGCCAGTCCCTCGACCGCGGGGAACCACCCGTCGTCCCACCGAACTCGGTGCTGGTGCAGATGTGGGACCGTGTCGTGGCGCTGGCAGGGAGCGGGGAGTACGACGTCGTGCTCAACTTCGCCTACGACGAACTGCCCTTCCGTCGCAACGAGGAGTGTCGCGTTCCCGTGCTGCATCTCGTCAGCATGGGATCGTTGAGCGACGCGATGGACGCCGCGGTACGTGACGCCGTCACGGCGAACCCCGGGTGTATCGCGATGCACAGCCGGGCGCAGGCGGCAACGTTCGGCCCGGACGTTGCGGATTCCGCAACCATCGTTGCGAGCGGGGTGGACGTGGACGCATACGACTTCGTCGGGGCACCCGATGCCGACCTTGCATTCGTGGCCCGGATTTCGCGGGAGAAAGGGATCGACGATGCCTTCGCGGTGTCGGCGCTGAGCGGTCGACGGCTGCTCGTCTTCGGGTTGATGGAGGACGAGGACGCCTGGCGGGAGGCACGGCTCGCCCATCCGGATGCCGAGGTCGTGCACGTCGGGTTCCTCCCGACGCCCGAACTTCAGCGTCGCCTCGGGCGGTGCGCCGCTCTCGTCATGGTGCATCGGTGGGTGGAGGCGTTCGGGAACGTTGCCGTGGAGGCACTCGCCTGCGGGGTTCCGGTCATCACCTATGACCGCGGGGGTCCGGCGGAGATCGTTCGGGACGGGGAGACCGGCTTCGTCGTGCCGGTCGACGACCCGGTGGGGGTGGTGAAGGCGCTGGATCGCCTGGCTGCGATCGACCGCCGTCGGTGCAGGGCGAGCGTCGTTGAGCGGTTCTCCGCCGCGGCCTTCGTCGAGCGGGTGGAAACCTGGCTCCGACGGTCGGTTGCGTAGGTACCCGGGGACCGCATGATTGCGCCATCCAGGCCGGTGTGGCCCGGACGAAACGGCCCTATCATTCAGTGTTCGAGTTTGCGCCGTGAATACGGCGTCCCAGAGTTGTGAGAGGTTCAATCATGCGCACGTATTCGGCCAAGCCCAGCGAGGTGCAGCGCGCCTGGCACGTCATCGATGCCGATGGTCTCGTGCTCGGACGTATGTGCACCGAGATCGCCACCTTGTTGCGCGGCAAGCACAAGCCCACCTTCACCCCGAGCATCGACACCGGCGACCATGTAATCGTGCTCAATGCCTCCAAGGTCGTTCTGACGAGCGGTAAGGCAGACGCCAAGAAGGTTGCACGCCACAGCGGATACCCAGGTGGTATTCGTGTCGAGTCGTACACGCAATTCCTGAACCGCAGTCCGGAGGCCGCGATTCGTCGCACCGTACATGGCATGCTCCCCAAGGGCCGCCTGGGTCGGGCGATGATCAAGAAGTTGCAGGTGTACCCCGGTGCCGAACATCCGCACACCGCACAACAGCCCCAGCCCATCGACATGAGCGACGCCAAGGCGCGCTGACCAACGCAACGTCCGTAGGAGAGGAACCACACCATGGCAACCAAGCCACTCACCCAGACCACAGGCCGCCGGAAGAGCGCGGTATCCCGGGTCCGACTCCGCTCCGGCTCGGGTCGCGTCACCGTCAACGGTCGCGCCTTCGACGAATACTTCCCGACGGCCATCCACCGCAACAACGCCACCGAGGCACTGCGCATCACCGATACGGCAAAGACCTACGACATCGACGTCGATATTGCCGGTGGTGGACCAGCCGGCCAGTCCGGCGCGATGCGCCTGGCGGTCGCCCGCTCGCTCGTGGCTCTCGACCCGTCGCACCGTCCCGCGCTGAAGCGCGCGGGACTCCTCGCGCGGGATGCTCGCCGCAAGGAGAGCAAGAAGTACGGCTTGAAGAAGGCGCGCAAGGCGCCGCAGTACACCAAGCGCTAGTCGACGCCCCCGGCGTCTCCCTCCCGCCGTGCGGCGACGGGCAGGATGGTGGGTGAGATGTTGCATTTCGGCACCGATGGCGTTCGCGGTCGAGCCGGCGTAGACCTCGTTGCCGGAGACGTCGAGGCACTCGGGGCGGTCGTTGCCGCGGAGTGGCCCGATTCCCCGATCGTGATCGGCCACGACGGGCGCGAGAGCGGCGCGGAGCTGGTTGCGGCGTTCTCCAACGGGGCGACGGCGCGCGGTCGTTCGGTGACGAACGCAGGCCTCCTCCCGACCCCGGCCCTTGCCGGATCCGCACGGCTGCACGACTACGTGGCGGTCTCGGTGACCGCCTCGCACAACCCGTGGCACGACAACGGGGTGAAGGTCTTCGCGCCGGGTGGACGCAAACTGAGCGACGACGTACAGCGTCGAATCGAATCCCAGTGGCATTCCCGGCGCCACCACGGCTCGGCGGTTGATCGACCGGGATCGCCGAACGTCGATGACTCGGTTGCCGCCGAGTACGTGCACACCCTCGTCGCGGGCTCGGGTGTGGCCGACTTCGGGGGTCGCGAGCTCGTCGTCGACTGTGCCAACGGTGCCACCAGCACCGTGGCTGGGGTCATCCTCGGCGGACTCGGGTTGCGGCCCGACGTACACCATGCAGCACCGAACGGACGCAACATCAACGAACACTGCGGAGCGGTGCACCCCGAGTCGGTGGCCGCACGCTGTGCATCGCGGGGTGTGCCGGGTGTTGCGTTCGACGGGGACGGCGACCGCCTGATCGCAGTCGACGAGCTCGGACGAGTCGTCGACGGCGATCGCATCATCGCCCTCATGGCGGTGGACCTGCACGGGCAGGGCTTGCTCGTCGATGACACGGTCGTCGTGACCAGCATGACCAACCTCGGATTCCACCACGCGATGCAACGGCACGGGATCAATGTCGTGACGACCGACGTCGGCGACCGGGCGATCCTCGCGGCGATGGATGACGGCGGGTTCGTTCTCGGCGGTGAACAGAGCGGCCACATCATCAATGCGTTGCATGCGACGACGGGTGACGGGCTACTCGCGGCAATCCTGCTGCTTGATCTTGTTCGCAGGAGGAATGCCCGACTCTCGGACCTCGCCGAATCGGTGATGGAGAGCATGCCGCAGTTGTTGCGCAACGTCCGCGTCGACACCAAGCCGACCGATGTCGAGGCGCTGCTCGGCGACGACCTAGTCCGTGAGCGGAGGGCCCTGGGTGCACGGGGCCGGATCGTCGTCCGGGCATCGGGCACCGAGCCGGTCGTACGCATCATGGTGGAGGCGACGACCCTCCCGGATGCGCAAGCAGTGGCCGACCGCCTCGAGCGGATCCTCCTCCTGCGTGCATAGGTAGCCTTGGGAGTATGTGCGGCATCATTGCGGTGCTGTCGAGGCCGGAAACCCGGTCGATTCCGGTCGCCGGTGACCTGCTGGCATCGGTCGACTCGGTGCTCAGCCTCGCCACTGCCACCACCGGTCCGCTGCCGGAGGACGACCGACTGCGGGAGATGGCGACGGCGATGGCCGGCGTCGACATGGCACTGCGCGGCGATGCCGGAATGTGGCTCATGGCGGGCAACCGGGAATTCCATGCGATGCTGAACTCCCGACTCGACCGGCTCGACGCATGGTTGACGACGGCCGACCGGGCGCTCGAGCGTCTGGAGGCCCCGAGCGCCGCGGCACTCGAACGTACGGCGAACATCCTCACTGCAATTCGCGATGCGTCCTGGTCGCTGCGCAAGGACCGTATCCGTACCGCCATCGCAGTCGACGCACTCGCAGGAGCTGGGGCCAGTCGTCCGGCCATCGCCGCGTACCTGTCGATCCAGCAGGCGTTGTCGGCGATCGACCGCCTGGAGGTGCGCGGTCGTGATTCGGCCGGCGTCCACGTCATGGTTTGGAATCACGGACTGCGAAGCGACGACTCGCGGGTGGCCACGTTGCTCGGCGCCCGGCACGACGACAGCCTCTTCACCTCGGGGTCCGTGCGCGTCACCCGCAACGCATGGTCGTTCGTCTACAAGGCCGCGGCGGAGATCGGTGAACTCGGCGACAACACCCGCGTGATGCGCGCAGCGATCGTTGCCGACGATCTCCTGCGCATGTTGGTCAGCCAGCCCGGCGCACGCGCCGCAGTGCTCGGTCACACCCGGTGGGCGAGCGTTGGCATCATCTCCGAGCCGAATGCGCATCCGGTCAACAGCGAGGAGCTGGAGACCGATGCGGAGGCGGCGTACCTCGTTGCGGCGTTGAACGGCGACGTCGACAACCATGCCGACCTGCGAGCGCGGTACGAGTTGCGGCTCGCACAACCGATCACCACCGACGCCAAGGTGATTCCGGCTTTGGTGTCGCGCCGTGTCGCCGACGGAATGTCGCTCGCTGAGGCGTTCCGCGAGACGGTTGCTGCATTCGAGGGTTCGGTGGCGATCGCGGCAGCGTCCGCCGACGAGCCCGAACGGCTGTTGTTGGCACTGAAGGGGAGCGGGCAGGGTCTCTGCGTCGGTCTCACAGCCAACCGTTTCATCGTTGCCAGCGAGCCCTACGGCGTGGTGGAAGAGACACAGCGCTACGTGCGCATGGACGGCGAATCACTCGCCCATCCGGACCGCCCGTCCAGTCGTGGTCAGGTGATGCTGCTCGACGCGAACGAGGCGGGTGACGAGTCCGGCGTGACCCTCATGGCCTACGACGGCACCGCCCTCACGCTCGGCGACCACAACATCCTGACGGCGGAGGTGACCACGCGGGACATCGATCGCGGCGAACACCGCCACTTCCTCGCCAAGGAAATCAGTGAGGCACCGAGGAGTTTCTCCAAGACGCTGCGCGGAAGGATCGTCGAGACCGACCGGCTCCTTCGTGTCGTCTTCGACGAGGCCCAGCTTCCGCGTTCGATCGTCGACGAGATCGCCGACGGCTCGATAACGCGCATCCGTGTCATCGGGCAGGGTACCGCAGCAATCGCGGGCCGCTCCCTTGCCAACATCCTCCGGCAGCTGTCCGACGACCGTCTGCGCGTCGATGCGCTTCCCGCCACCGAACTCTCCGGCTTCGGCCTCACACTCGATATGCGCGACACGTTGATCATCGCAATCAGTCAGAGCGGCACCACCACGGACACCAATCGCACGGTCGACCTCGCGCGTTCCAGGGGAGCCCGCGTGGTTGCAATCGTCAACCGCCGCGGCAGCGAACTCTCCGCAAAGGCCGATGGAGTCATTTATACGTCCGACGGCCGGGACGTGGAGATGAGCGTGGCGAGCACGAAGGCCTTCTATGCACAAGTCGCGGCCGGGGCCCTGCTCGCCTGCGCCATTGCGCAGGTACTCGGGACGGGTTCCGCCGATGATCGCAGCAACCTGCTGACGGCCCTGCGCGCGCTGCCGGATGCGATGGGTGAGGTGCTGCGGTCGCGCGACAAGGTCGCCGATGCGGCCCGTAGCTTCGCGACGTCCCGTCGCTACTGGACGATCGTCGGCAACGGCTCCAACGCGGTCGCAGCCGAGGAGGTTCGGATCAAGTTGAGCGAGCTGTGCTACAAGTCGATCGCCTGCGACATCACCGAGGACAAGAAGCACATCGACCTGTCCTGCGAGCCGCTCGTCTTCGTCTGTGCCGCCGGACTCGGCGGGGGAACGGCAGCGGACGTGGCCAAGGAGATCGAGATCTTCCGTGCACACAAGGCCCTGCCGATCGTGGTGGCTACGGCGGGCGAACAGCGCTTCGGCGCCGCGGCCGCGGTGATCGAGGTGCCAGAAGTAGACACCAGGGTCGCCTTCGTGCTGTCGGTCATGGTCGGGCACCTGTTTGGTTACGAGGCGGCGATGGCCATCGACTCACTGGCACGGCCGCTCCGCCAGACCCGCGAGGTCGTGGAGCACGCCGTCGAGCGTGGCGGCCAGGGTTCCGCCCTCCTCTCCAAGGTGCACGCCGAGATCGGCGGACCAGCCAACCGGTTCCTCGACGCACTCGCCACGGGCGTCTACGACGGAAATCTCGAGGTCTCGACCGCCGTCCGGGTGGCGGGAATCCTGCGCACCGCGATGGCCCCGAATCCCCTGCAGGCCTACCAGCGTGACTCGGGCAAGATCGCCACACCCGAGTCCCTGCTCGACGACATCACGGCGGCCCTCACCCGCGCAATCGATGAGCTGACCAGACCGGTGGATGCCATCAAGCACCAGGCCAAGACGATCACCGTCGGCATCTCGCGCAGCGAGGAGGGTCTACTCGACCGCACGTTGGTGAAGTCGGTACTCAACGCTGGTGCGGCCCGCGAGCGGCTGCCGTACGGGGTGCTGAAAGTGCTCGCCGACCTCGACCCGGCGATCAGTCAGGTCGTCGGGTTCACCCGCTACCGGGTCGAGGGCGACCCCTCCTCCTCGGAGGCGACGATCGCGATCGTCGACCGCGGTGGGATCGCCCGCGATCTGCCGTCGCGCGTCGACACGAGCAATTCCCTTCGCGGAACGAAGCGTCGAGTGGCCGCATCGCAGGAGGTGCTGGTGGCGAGGGGCCGCAACGACGGCCGCAACGTCATCTTCGTTCCCGAAACGAAGGGCAGTGAGACGACGGGAATCACGCTGTTGCACGTTCTCTTCCACGATCGTCTGCCGGCCGGCGTGATGAAGCAGGTGCTGGCCGGATACGACAACCGCTACGACCGGCTCGTCGATGCGGTCACCGAGACGGAGGCGTCGTTCCGCGAGGACCGGTTGGCGGAGGTGTCGGTGGCCGACGCACTCATCCTGCCGATCACCGAGACTGCCGACATGTGGCGCACCGGTGAGTGACTCGACCGTGACGTCGTATCGTCGGGGCACCACGTGTCGATGATCGGACTCGGTATCGACGCCGTCGACATTCGACGTTTCGGCAAGGTGCTCGAGCGCACGCCCCGAATCGTGGAACGACTCTTCACCGAGGGAGAGCGATCGTTGGCTGCACGTCGTGCGGACGCCGGGGCCGTCCTGGCTGCTCGATTCGCGGTACGTGAGGCAACGATGAAGGCACTCGGCGTCGGTCTCGGTGCGTTCGACTTCCGGGACGTCTCCGTGCAGAGCAGCACGGAGGGTCGACCGACGCTGCTCGTCGATGGACGTGCCGCGGAACTCGCCCGTGCCCGCGGAGTTACGCAATGGCACGTGTCGCTCACGCACACCGACGACCTCGCGGTGGCCGTCGTTGCCGCCAGCTAGGGCAGCTCGACCGATGGGTATCAGCGGCCGTGTTTCGCGCGTCGTGGTGGATCTCGCCGCATTGCGGTCCAACATCGAGCGGTTGGCCGAGGTCGCAGGCTCGAGCGAACTCTGGATCGTGGTGAAGGCGAACGCCTACGGACACGGGGCGGTCGCGTGTGCCCGCATCGCCGTCGAAGCGGGCGCCCGTGGACTGTGCGTCGCCCTCACCCAGGAAGCCGTCGAACTGCGTGAGGCCGGGATCGAAGCGCCGATCATGGTGCTGAGCGAGCAGCCGATCGACGACCTGCCACAGCTCGTTCGTCACCGGATCATCTGCGTCGTGTACAACGCCGACTACGCGGCCGCGCTCGACGCCGAATCACGGCGCCAATCGTCCGTGAGCGACGTTCACCTGAAGGTGGACACCGGAATGCACCGGGTCGGTGTGTCGCCCGAGGATGCGGTGGAGCGTGCCGTCGACATCGCGGGGCGGGCAGGACTACGACTCCGCGGTGTCATGACCCATCTCGCCACCGCCGACGATCCGAGCCATCCGCTGGCGGACCGTCAGATCGCCGTGTTCCGTCGGACGGTTATCGGCATTCGCGCCGTCGTACCGGGTCCGATGCACGTGCATGCCTCCAACTCCGCAGCCACGCTGCGTAGCCTGATGCCCGAGAGCACCATGGTGCGGGTCGGAATCTCGACCTACGGACTGCAGCCCGCACCCGGCGTCGATACGCACGCCCTGCAACTCCGGCCGGTCATGTCACTGCAAACCCGCGTATCGCACGTGCGACGCGTACGGGCGGGTGAGGGCGTGAGTTACGGCCAACGCACGATCCTGCCGAGGGATACGAACGTTGCAACGTTGCCGATCGGGTATGCCGACGGCATCCCGCGTCGCGCCTGGCGGACCGACGCCCGGATCCTCATCGGCGGTGTGCCGCGACGCATCGTCGGTGTGGTGACGATGGACCAGTTGATGGTCGATTGCGGCGATGATCCCGTCGCCGTCGGTGACGATGCCGTGATCGTCGGGACGCAGGGCGGGTGCACCATCCGGGTCGAGGACTGGGCCGTGGCGCTCGACACCATCACCTACGAAGTGGTCACCGCAATCTCGGCACGGGTACCCCGCGACTACCGGGGGTCGTGACGTGCAGGTTCTCGACTTCGTCTCGTCCGGTCCGAGCGACACGAAGCGTCTCGCCGCCGCACTCGCCCGCGAGGCACGACCTCGTGACGTGGTGCTGTTGACCGGCGATCTCGGGGCGGGCAAGACCACGTTCACGAAGGCGTATTGCGCTGCACTCGGCGTGACGGAGACGGTGACCTCACCGACGTTCACGCTGGTGCACGAGTACCGCGGAACGTCGGTCACCGTCTGCCACGCCGATCTCTACCGGCTACAGCGGACCGGTGAACTGAGTGATCTCGGTCTCGACGACGCGCACCGTCGTGGGGCCGTGCTCGTCATTGAATGGGGCGATCTCGTACCCGATGCGTTCGGCGAGGCGTTGATCATCGACTTCGCCCACACCGGTGACGACACACGCCGGATCACCATCACGTGGCGGGGTGCGGGTTGGGAGTCGAGGTTCGTGCGAATCGCCGACCGGCTACGTGCGGCGATGGACGAAGACTCGACGGGTCGAACGACCGCGGGAGGGGACCCGGTCGCATGATCGTCCTCGGAATCGACACCGCGACCTCGCTCGTCAGCGTCGCCCTCGTCGACGGTGAGAAGGTGCTGGCATCGAGCGAGTCGCTCGCGGAACGGCGCCACGCCGAGGACCTGACGCCGATGCTCGATTTCGTCGTGCGCACGGCCGGGATCGCGTTCACCGAGATCGACGCGATCGCCGTCGACGTCGGTCCGGGTCAGTTCACCGGGATGCGCGTCGGTATCGCTGCCGCCCAGGCGTTGGCGCACGTGCTCGCCGTACCGCTCATCGGCATCGACGGCCTCGATGCGCTCGTTGCGACGGTGCCACCAACCGGTGGTGCGTCGCACGACATCGTGGTGCCGACCATCGATGCCCGGCGCGGCGAGGTTGCCTGGGCGATCCACCGCCGTCGCGAGAACCACCGCGCCGTTCGGGTCGACCCACCGACCATCGGCACGATGGAGGACCTCACCGTCGCGATCCGCGAGCGGGCACAGTCGTGTCTCTTCATCGGGGGCTACGCGCTCGACCACCGTGCGGAGATACGCGACGCGCTCGGACCCCAGTCCTGGGAACCCTCGTTCGGCGAGGCGAGCACCGCCCATCCCCATGCGCGGTCCATCGCGCTGCTGGCGCACGAACGGTTGTTGCACGACGAACAGGACGGGACCGTCGGGAGTCTTCCGCCCCGTGCTGAGGCGCTCTACCTTCGGGAAGCCGACGCCGACATCAACTGGCCGACGAGGAACACAGTGTGAGCGCGCTCGATCGGCTCCTCCGGTTCGCCCGTCCGGCTTCGAAGCGCGGCAGGGCCGCGTCGTCCGGTGGCGAGTCGCTGGTGACCGAACCGATGCGACGTTCGCATCTCGACGATGTGATGGTGATCGAACGCACGGCATACCCGAAGCCCTGGACCGAGGGCGTGTTCGAGGACGAACTCGCGATGCAGTCGAAGGGCGGTCGCCACTACATCGTCGCGAAGTTGTCCGGTCGGGTCGTCGGGTACGGCGGAATGATTTACATGGACGATGCGGCACACGTCACCAACGTCGCCGTCGATCCCGCCCACCGACGGCGGGGCATCGCCACGGAGATGATGCTGGATCTCGCCTGGGAGGCGAGACGGGTCGGTATGGCGTCGCTCACGCTCGAGGTGCGCGAGTCGAACGTGTCCGCCCAATCGCTGTACCGCCGGTTCGGCTTCGTGCCCGTCGGTGTGCGGTCGAAGTACTACGAGAACCGCGATGATGCGATCGTCATGTGGTGCACCGACGTTCAGGGTGACGACTTCCTCGCGCGCCTGCGCGGGATCGAGCAGGAACGGAGCGAACCGTAGTGAAGACGAGCGTCGATGCATCCACCGTCGTGCTCGGCATCGAGACGAGTTGTGACGAGACGGCGGTCTCGATCGTGATGGGTGGAACCGACGTGTTGTCGTCGGTCGTGTCCAGCCAACTCGACGAGCATGCGAGATTCGGCGGCGTGGTGCCGGAGATCGCCAGTCGCGCACATCTCGAGACGCTGCCGCAGGTCACCGCGGAAGCGCTCGCCCGCGCGGGGGTCGACTACCGGCGCATCGACGCGGTTGCGGCCACCGTCGGCCCCGGTCTCGTCGGTGCCCTGCTCGTGGGGGTCTCCGCCGCCAAGGCGACCGCACTGGCGCTCGGTATCCCGTTCGTCGGTGTGAACCATCTCGAGGCGCACCTGTACGCGGCGTTGCTGGACGAACCACGCACCGAGTTCCCCATGCTCTTCGTCCTCGTTTCCGGTGGCCACACGCTCTTCGTCGAGATGCGCGATGCGCACTCCTACCGTGTAATCGGCCAGACGATCGACGATGCCGCCGGTGAGGCGTTCGACAAGGTGGCGCGGTTCCTCGGGTTGCCGTACCCGGGTGGACCTGCAATCGACGCAGCGGCACGCCGTGGCAACGACGGCGCGGTCGTCTTCCCGCGGGCCATGCTCAACGACGGACTCGACGTCTCGTTCAGCGGCCTCAAGACTTCGGTGATCAACTACGTGCGGGCACATCCCGACGTTGCAACCGATGACGTTGCCGCATCGTTCCAGCGGGCCGTCGTCGACGTGCTCGTGCACAAGGCGCGTCGTGCGGCGCGCGAGGTCGATGCACGAACGATCGCCCTCGGTGGTGGCGTCGCGGCGAACTCCCTGTTGCGTGCGTCGATGGCCGCCGCTGGCCAGGACGATGGTCTCGCGGTGGTCCTTCCGTCACGGGAGATGTGCACGGACAACGCAGCGATGATCGCCAGCGCCGGCTGGTACCGCCTGGCGCGCGGAGAAACCACCCCGCTCGATGCCGGGGCGAACCCGAACCTGAAACTCGGGATGGGGCAGCGGTGACCCCAGTCGCCGGCCCAGTTGCGAAACCGCTCGCGTTGCGGGGCGTGCTTCCAGATGGCTCTCCGGGGCGTGGCGTCGAGGTCTGGCCGCCGGTCGTGCTCGCCCCGATGGCCGGTGTCACCAATGCACCGTTCCGCACGTTGTGCCGACGCTTCGGCCCCGGCCTGGTCTACGTGAACGAGATGATCATGGCGGCGGCCCTCGTGTACGGGAACGCGCGAACCCGCTCGATGGTTTCGTTCGCGCCGGACGAGGAGTTCCGCAGCCTGCAGCTGTACGGCAGCGACCCTGCGACCGTCGGGCGTGCCGTCGACATCCTCGGTAGCGAGGACCTCGTGGACCACATAGACCTCAACTTCGGATGCCCGGCGGCGAAGGTAACCCGTAAGGGCGGCGGGGCCGCGGTACCGCTGAAGAAGAACCTGCTCGCTGAGATCGTGCGGTCCGCGGTGCAGGCGGGGAGTCGGTATGGAATTCCCGTCACCTGCAAGTTCCGCATGGGCATCAGCGATGACCTGCTCACCTACGTGGACACCGGCAGGATCTGCCGCGATTCCGGTGCCGTGATGATCGCCCTGCACGCGCGCACGGCACAGCAGCACTACGCGCCGAGCGCACGGTGGGAGGCCATCGCGGTCCTCAAGCAGGAGGTGGAGGGAATTCCCGTGCTCGGCAACGGCGACATCTGGTGTGCCGACGATGCGATGCGGATGATCCGCGAGACGGGTTGCGACGGCGTAGTGATCGGGCGAGGCTGCCTCGGCAAGCCGTGGCTGTTCCGCGATCTCGTGGACGCGTTCAACCATCGCCAGGTTCGACCCGCCCCGGTGCTCGGCGAGGTGCTCGACGTGATGGTCGAGCACGCGGAAGCGCTGCTGCGCCACCACCACGACAACGGCCGCACCGAGGATGCAAAGGGCATCCGGGAGTTCCGCAAGCACTGCGGCTGGTACCTCACGGGATACCCGGTCGGACCGGAGGTACGTCGAAGGTTCGCGGGGGTTTCCACGCTCGACGACGTCCGTGATCTGGCATCCTCGCTCGACCCGACGTTGCAACTCGTCGAGGGAGGCGAGCGCCTACCGCGCGGCCACACCAACGGTCCGATCAACGTCGTACTCCCGCACGGATACCTCGACCATCTCGACGACCTGCAGGTGCCCGACGATGCAACGCTCACCACGTTGAGTGGCGGATGACGACGCTCGTTCTCGCGTCGCGCTCACCACGACGCGCCGACATCCTCCGACGACTGGGAATCGACTTCATCGTCGACTCGGCAGACATCGACGAGACACCCGTCGTCGGCGAATCGCCGCTGGAGCACGTACAGAGACTGGCCGTCGCCAAGTGCCTGCTCGTGGCGGGGCGCCACGCGAGGGACTCCGTCGTGCTCGCCGCGGACACCACGGTCGACCTGGATGGCGCGATCCTCGGAACTCCCCGCGATATCGACGCGGCACGGGCCATGTTGCGTCGGCTCTCTGCGCGCACGCACCTCGTGCATACGGCCGTGTGCGTTGCCCGCGGTGAACTACCCGTCGACGGGGCCCCGCC
>JBIJCI010000053.1:0-11203 GCA_044344715.1 Ilumatobacteraceae bacterium
GCCGCACTCAGCAACCAGCTCACGGCGATTCCTGCGAACACGATGGCGAGCGAGAGCAGGGCCTTCGACCACTTGAACTCGGCGTGATTCAGCTTCGGCGCGTAACAGACGCCGTCGACGGGCGTCTCGGTACCGCAGGGCGACTTGGCGCCACCCTCCTCGGCGGCCGGCACCGACACGACGAACGATTCGCCCGGCCCACTGGCGTGCGCTTCGGCGACCACGACCGCCCGCGGCTCCACCCATTCCTTCAGGTACTCCCACGAAGAGCCGAACGGTGTCGCGTTGAACAGTCCGGCGAAGATGGCGAGTACTGCGAGGATCGTGATCGGTGCGGTGATGAGCGGACCCGACTCGTGCGGGGAGGCGTGCGCATCGTGCCCGTCGTGCCCGTCGTGCGCGTCGTGTGCATCCCCGTGCTGCTCGGCGTGCTCGCCGGCCGATGCCCCGCGTGATTCACCGAAGAAGGTGAGGTACGTGGCCCGCGTCATGTAGGCGGCGGTGAGGAACGCACCGGCGAGCCCGACGACCATGAAGAACGTGTACCCGTTGCCGCCAACGTTGTCGATGATCTCGTCCTTCGAGAAGAAACCGGAGAACGGGAACACGCCGCACAGTGCGAGCGTCGACACCGTCCACGCGGCGAAGGTGACCGGCATGTGCTTGCGCAACCCACCCATGTCCTTCTTCATGTCGAACGAGTGGTGCGACGCGCTGTGGCTGATCGACCCCGCACAGAGGAAGAGGCAGGCCTTGAAGAAGGCGTGGGTGAAGATGTGGAACACCGCGGGCAACCACGCACCGGCCCCGAGTCCGAGCATCATGTAGCCGAGCTGGCTCACCGTGCTGTACGCGAGCACGCGCTTGATGTCGGTTTGCACGAAGGCGAGGGCGGCGGCGATGACGATGGTGATCGCGGCGATCACCATGACCACGTTGGACGAGGGGCCGAGGATGTCGAGACCGGTGAAGAACACCGGGTAGAGCCGTGCCACGAGGAACACGCCTGCCACCACCATCGTCGACGAGTGGAGCAACGAACTGACCGGGGTCGGACCCGCCATCGCATCGGGCAACCAGGTGTGCAGCGGGAACTGACCGCTCTTGCCGATGCAGGCGATGAAGAGAGCGACCGCGGCGAGGAGGATGACGGTCGAGTCGGGTTCGCCGGAGAGGGCCCATGCCGAGATTCCACGAATTGAGAACCCGGACAGTCCGAGGTTCTCGGTGGTCCAGTCGTTGGCGGCGAAGAACAGGATGGCGATGCCGACCAGCAACCCGACGTCGCCGGTACGCACCGTGAAGAACGCCTTCAGTGCGGCCCGACTGTTCGCGCCGTCCTCCCACCAGTGGCCGATGAGCATGAACGAGCAGAGACCCATGATCTCCCAACCCAGGAGGAAGAGGATCATGTCCTCGGCGACGACCATCGCCATCATGCCCGCCGAGAACAACGTGAGGGCGGCGAAGAAGTGCGTGTACCGGCGGTCGCCGCGCAGGTACTCGAGCGAATACACCTGTACGAGCGTGGAAATGAAGGCCACGACGAAGAGGACCACGACGGTCAGACCGTCGACGTGCTGACCGATCGTGAACTCCACCCCGCCGGCCTGCCACCAGGTCCAGGTACGCACGATCGGCGACACGAACTGTTCGTCGGCTGCCGAGCCGACGCGCTGGATCCACTGCCAAGCCGCACCGGTGGCGAGCACGAGGCTGGCGACGAGCGAAACCACGCCGATCTCGCTGCCCTTCTTCGGGAGTCGCTTGCCGAAGAGGATGATGAGCACGAACCCGATCGTCGGCACGACCGGTGCCAGCCAGACGTTCTCGAGGAACCAGCCACCCGAGAGTGGAGAGAGGGTTTCGGAGGCGGCGAACATGGTCAGCCCCGCATCTCACTGAGTTCGTCGAGCCCGATGCTGCGACGGTTGCGGTAGATGAGTAGGACCATCGCCAAACCGACACCGACCTCGGCGGCCGCAATCGCGATGATGTACAGGGCGAAGGTGTGTCCGTCGGCCGAACCATTGCGCAGTGCGAACGCGAGCAGGTTGATGTTCACCGAGTTGAGGATGAGCTCGATCGACATGAGCACGAGGACGGCGTTCTTGCGGGCGATGACCCCGTAGACACCGATGCAAAAGAGCACGGCGCCGAGCAGCAGGAACTGACTCGTGAGCATGGGGTCAGTCCTTGCGGGCCAGCACGATGGCCCCGATGATCGCAGCGAGCAGGACGAAGGAGAGCGCCCAGAACGGCAACAGGTACGGACCGAAGATCTGGTCGGAGATGTCGGCGATCGGTACGACCCGGGCGTCGGTTGGTAGTCGTTCGTCGCCGAACGACGACACGACCGCCACCGCCATGGCGGCGAGCAGCAACCCGGCGACGGGCAGGCCGAGCTTCCAGTACGGGTTGTTCAGGTCGCGTTCCGCGCCGATGCGTGCCCGGGTGAGCATCGTTCCGAAGAGGAAGAGCACCATCACCGCACCGATGTAGACGAGAACCTGCGTGACGGCGACGAACTCGGCTGCCAGCAGCACGTACTGGGCCGCTGCACCGCTCAACACGACGACGAGCCACAGGGCCGCGTGCACAACGTTGTTGGTGGTGACGACCCGCAACGCGGCAACGATCATGAGCAGGGCAATGACCCCGAAACCGACGTTCTGGGCGACGAGCAGTTCGGCGGCGATCATCGACTACTTCTTCTTCTTTTCCGCGCCGGCTTCGAGTTCAGGGGCCTCCGGGACGGTCTCCATCCACTCGCCGAGCTTGGCCTTGTCGTGCAGGAGGTCGGCGATTCGCGGCTCGGAGTACTCGTACTCGGGGCTCCAGAACAACGCATCGAACGGGCACACCTCGACGCAGATGCCGCAGTACATGCACAGCGCGTAGTCGATGTCGAACCGGTCGAGCTTGTTGACCTGGCGCGGCTTTCCTCCCTCGCGGCGGGGCGGCGCGAGTTCCTTGTGACCTTCGATGTAGATGCACCAGTCGGGACACGAACGGGCGCACAACATGCACGAGGTGCAGTTGCCCTCGTGAAGTGCGATCACACCGCGTGCCCTCGTCGGTGGTGCTTCCTTCTCGTGCGGGTACTGCACGGTGTTGGCACCCTTCGTAACGGTCTCGAAGAGCGTTCCGAGGGTGACGCCGAGACCCTTGACCAGACCGGGGACCCTTGCCATTTACATCACCACCTTGAAGATCGACGTGACCGCGATGTTGGCGAGCGACACCGGGATGAGCACCTTCCAGGCGAAGCGCTGGAGCTGGTCCTCGCGGAGTCTGGGCGAGCTGAAGCGAACCCACATGATGATGAACGCGATCAACATCATCTTGGTGATCATGATGACGGGTCCGACGACGTTCATCCAGTTGGCCACCGAATCGACATCGGTCCAGCCGAACCAGGAGAACGGAACGCCCCAACCGCCGAGGAACAACACCGAGGCGATGAGCGAGAACACGCCGGCAGTTGCAAATTCGCCGATGAAGAAGATGAGGAACCGGAAACCGGAGTACTCCGTCATGTATCCGGACACGAGTTCGCTCTCGGCGATCGGCATGTCGAAGGGTGCCTGCGTCAACTCGGCCTGGATCGCCACCATGAACACCAGGAACCCGACGAATTGGGTGAGGATGAACGGGTTACCGAGACCGTCGAAACCGAAGATCGACCCGGTGTTCTGCGCCACCACGATCCGTTGCAGGTTCATCGTTTCGGCCTGGATGATCACGCCGACGACGGCGAGCACCATCGGCAACTCGTAGGCGATCAGCTGCCCTGCGGCACGCAGCCCGCCGAGCAACGAGTACTTGTTGGCACTCGCCCAACCAGCCATGAGGATGCCGAGCACCGACAGCGACGACACCGCCAGCGCGTAGAAGATGCCGACCTCGAAGTTGGTGAACCATGCGTCCGGCCCGAACGGCACGACGGCAACGAGCAGGAAGGTGCTGACGAGCACCACGATCGGCGCCATCTTGAAGATGCGGGCGTCCGCGCGTTCGGGGATGATGTCCTCCTTCTGCAGCCACTTGCCGACCTCGGCGACGAGCTGCAGCGAGCCGTACGGTCCGGCTTCCATCGGTCCGAGGCGGCTCTGCATGAACGACATCATCTTGAAGAGGAAGACGTAGACGATCGTGCCGGCAGGTAGGAGCACAGCGACCGTGCCGCCGAGCACCCGCAACAACGACTGACCCCAGTACGGAATCTCAACGGCGAGGACGCTGATCATCGGTCGATGTCCCCGAGGATGAAGTACAGCGATGCGAGGATCGTGACGATGTCGGGCACGTACACGCCCCGCAGTGCCCACGGTGCAACGGAGATGTTGTTGAAGCTGGCGGAGCGGATCTTCACCCGGAACGGTCCGAGTTCACCGCGCGACACGACGTAGTACCCCATCTCCCCGAGTGGGTTCTCGGTGGAGACCCAGGCTTCACCCTCGGGCACCTTGATGATCTTGGGCACCTTGGCCATGATCGGACCGCTCGGGATCGTGTCGAGCAGTTGGTCGACGATCTTGGTCGCCTCGCGGGTTTCCTGCAGCCGCACCCAGCAACGCGCGTAGCTGTCGCCGTCCGGGTGGGTCCACACCTTCCAATCGGCCTTGTTCCAGGCCATCGGTAGCGGATGATCGCGGCGCAGGTCCCAATCCACGCCGCTCGCCCGCAGGTTGGCGCCCGACAGTCCGTACTGCAACGCGACGTCACGCGGGATCACTCCGATTCCCCGCGTCCTCGACTGGAAGATCTCGTTGCCGAACAGTAGGTCCTCGATCTGGTCGCAGAACGTGCGCAGCTTCTTCATGACCGCCTTCGTTTCGGCGATCCAACCCTTCGGCAGGTCGTCCTTCAACCCACCGATGCGGTCGAAGTTCGGGTGGAACCGACCGCCGGTCGCACCCTCGATCAGGTTGAGCACGTACTCGCGGTCGCGGAAGGCGAAGAACACCGGCGTGATCGCACCCATCTGCACGCCGAGGTCGCCGAGGAAGAGCGAGACGTTCGCGATCCGCGACAACTCGAAGAGGATCGTGCGGATGTGCTGGGCCCGCGCCGGGGCCTCGACGTCCATCAGTTTCTCGGCGGCGAGGATGAACGGCACCTCGTTGGCGAAACTGCCGAGCCAATCGATGCGGTTGACGAGCGAAGTGACCTGCGGGTACGTCCTGACCTCGGCCAACTTCTCGTATCCACGGTGCATGTACCCGCACGAGGGCTCCGCCCATACCACCTGCTCACCGTCGAGTCGGGCGATGATTCGCAGGGTGCCGTGCGTCGCGGGATGCTGCGGGCCGATGTTGAGGGTCATGCCCTCGGTCTCGAGTTCGACGTTCAGACGTGAATCGGCGGCCTGGCTGGCGATGTAGGCGAGACGCTGACGGTCCCCGAGTACGCGGTCGGTGAGGCTCATGATTCGTCACCGCCTTCCTCGTTGACGCCGCCCGGGAGCGGTTCGACATCGACGATGCCGGGCCAGGGCTTGATCATGCGGGCGAGCAGCGGGTAGTCCTTGCGCAGCGGGTGACCCTCGAAATCGACGGGTAGGTACATGTTGCGCAGGTCGGGATGACCGACGAAGCCGATGCCGAACATCTCGTGGGTTTCGCGTTCGTGCCAGTTGGCCCCGGCGTAAACGTCGTGGATCGACTCGATGGCCGGGGAGTCGTCGGGAACGTCGACCTTGACGATCACACTCACGTGGTTGATCGGATTGGAGACTCGTGCGAACACCTGCATGCGGGTGCTGCCGCCCGCATAACCCTGGCGGATGGTGGTGTCGCGCTCCGGCGCGGGTTCGGTGGGATCGTCCTCACCACGACCGAAGGGCGAGGGCATCCAGTCGATCGCCGAGAGGAAGCAGAAGTAGTGGAATCCGAGCGACTCGCGCAGCGTGCGCATCGACGACTTCCAGGAGTCGGTTCGCACGCGCAACCAGAGGTCGTCCTTCTTGAACGAGTCGACGAGTCGGTCGCCGAGTGCTGCGGTCACCTCGGCGACGGACGTGGTGTGCGGCTGGGTGCTCGAGGTGGTGCTCATGGTGCCTACTCAGTTGCCGACGACGATCGGCTTGCCCTTTCGTTCGGCGTCGGCACTGGCATCGATCGATTTCGTGCCCTCACCGCGCCAGCGCGCCCCCATGTCCTCGTTCTTGATGCGCTCCTGCAGGAGCACGATGCCCTCGAGCAATGCCTCCGGCCTCGGCGGACATCCGGGTACGTAAACGTCGACCGGGATGATCTGGTCGACTCCCTTCGTCACCGAGTACGAGTCCCAGTACGGACCGCCGCAGTTGGCACAGCTGCCCATGCTGATCACGTACTTCGGCTCGGGCATCTGCTCGTAGAGACGCTTGACGGCCGGCGCCATCTTGTCGGTGACGGTGCCGGAGATGACGACGAGGTCGGCCTGGCGCGGACTCGCCGGCAACGGAATGACCCCGAGCCGCATCACGTCATAGCGCGGCGACCCGAACGCCGCACCCATCTCGATTGCGCAACACGCGAGTCCCCACTGGTACACCCACATGCTGTACGAACGCCCGAGGTTGAACAGCGCCGACAACGGCCGGGGCATGCGACCGCGTTCCACTAGACCCATCGCAGCACTCCCTTGCGCCATGCATAGACGAGACCGAGCAACAGCACGAAGACGAAGACACCCATTTCCACCAGACCGAACGTGCCGTAGCGCTCGAGCTGGGTGGCCCACGGGAAGATGAAGACCGCCTCGACGTCGAACACCACGAAGAGCAGGGCGAAGATGTAGTAGCGGACCTGGCTCTGCGACCAACCCTCCCCGACCGGATCGACACCGCTCTCGTAGGTGAGGAGCTTCTCGTGACCGGGACGGGACGGCCGCACAACGGAGGAGACCCAGAGCAGGAGCCCGGCCAGGAGGACCGCGGTGAGACCGAACCAGCCGACGGTCAGGTAGGACCGCAGGAACTCCGAGACCCCAGACATCACGGAAAAACTACTACGCGGCAACTTCGGCCAGAAACCAGTCGACGAGACGCACCGATGCGGGCGCGACCGCCGCAACTCGCTCCCCGGAGATTTCACAAAGGTGCTTGGCGTCGATACCGAGCTTCGCCAGCTCGAGCCCCCCGGCACCAGAACTCCACCGGACGACGATCTCGGGCGTCGCCTCCGGATGGAACTGCGTGGCAAGGACTCGCTTACCGAGCATGGCCTGGGGGCCGACGTCGTTGATGGCGACCGTTCGCAGTCCGGGAGGAACGGTGAAGAGGTCGTAGTGCCACTGCAACCAGGAGTGGCCGAACAACTCGGGGTACGTGGTGCTCGACACCGCGCACCAACTAATCTCGGGTTGCTGCGCCCGGGTCACGCTTCCACCCAGGGCATGGGCGACGAGTTGGGCGCCGAAGCAGATGGCAAAGATCGGGACGCCGCGTTGCATCGCCGTCGTCACGAGATCGACCTCGGCCGCAACCTCCTTCGCGTTGGCCTCCCAATACACCGACCAGTCCGAGCCGAGGAGCAACAGCACGTCGACTCCGGCCAGCGACTTCCACTCGCGCGGATACTCGCGCTCGTTGCGTTCGAGCGAGAAACCGACCTCCACCAGGCGTGCACCGACGAGTCCTGGATCGGCATCACCCCGGTTGCCGACGACGAGAGCACGCACAGCGATACGGTAGTTGTCGCATGGGTCGCGCCAGGGCCGTCGAGATCCCGCTCGATCGCATTCGTGCGGTGAGCCGGCGCGACTCCGCCGTGGTCACGAGGACACCGGTGGCACCATCGGCACACCTCGGCGAGCGCTGCGGCGGGAGCATCGTGCTCAAGGCCGAGAACCTGCAGCGCACCGGGGCCTTCAAGATTCGCGGGGTGATGAACAAGTTGGCGGTACTCGGTGATCGTGCACGGCCCGGAGTCGTGGCCGGCAGCGCGGGGAACCACGCCCAGGCCCTCGCCTTTGCGGCCCGGCACTTCGGGGTGCCCTGCGAGATCTACGTACCGGCCGGTGCATCACTCGCCAAGATCGCCGCGTGTCGCGGATACGGCGCCACGGTCCACGAGGGCGGCGACAGCCTCGACATTGCCGTCACGTTCGCAAAGGCACGGGCCGAGGAGTCGGGCATGGTGTTCTGCCACCCCTACGACGATCCCGACATCGTCACCGGACAGGCGACGCTCGGGCTCGAGCTCATCGAGGACATCCCCGACCTCGCACAGGTCGTCGTGCCGCTCGGTGGTGGCGGACTGCTCACCGGGGTCGCGATCGCGGTCAAACAGTTCAACCCGAACATCAGGGTGGTCGGTGTACAAATCTCCTCGTGCGCGCCGTACGTCTACGGCACCGCACCGCAGGGACCGGTGACCACGCTCGCCGACGGAATCGCGGTGAAGGTCCCGGGTGAGGTGACCGGGCCGCTGATCGATGAATGGGTCGACGACGTGGTCGACGTCGACGAGGACAGCGTCGCCGACGCGATGATGCTCCTCCTGGAGCGGGCAAAGCTCTTCGTCGAGGGTGGTGGCGCCGTCGGCGTATCCGCACTCATCTCCGAACGGGTGCGACCGGCCGAGCGTGGGACGACGTGCGTCGTGCTTTCGGGTGGCAATGCCGATCTCGGGTTGCTCACCGGTCTGGTTCGGCGCCACGAAACCCTGCGCGGCAGGAGACTCATCGTGTTCGCCCGCATCAGTGACCGACCGGGCGGACTCGCGCGGCTGCTCACGCTCTTCGCCCAGCACGGTGCCAACCTGATCGAGGTGGAGCACGTGCGCGAGGGCGTGGATCTGCACGTTCGGGAGACCGGCGTGCAGGTCGTGCTCGAGGTTCGCGGCCGCGACCATGCCAACGCGCTGATGGCCGGCGCCAAGGCGGAGGGTTACGAGATCTCGGAAGTCACCGGGCGCTGAGTCGGCCGTGGTTGCGCGAATCCTCCTTCCGGGCCGGTTGACGTCGAACGCCACCGGTGTTCGGGGCGACAGCTACTCGAACGGTCTCTCCTATGCCCGGGCCGTTGCCCTGTCGGGTGGCGTGGTGACCACCGTCGCACCGCTCGCCGAACACGTCGCACACGTTGCAGACCTCGTTGCGGCCGTCGACGGAGTGCTCCTGCAGGGTGGTGGTGACGTCGATCCGGCGAGGTACGGCGAATCGAGGCGCAGCGACACCGTCTACGGAATCGTCGCCGCGCACGACGACTTCGAGATCGCGGTCGTCCACGAGGCGATCCGCCAGGACAAACCGATGCTTGCGATCTGCCGCGGACACCAGGTGCTCAACGTTGCACTCGGCGGCACGCTGTACCTCGACCTGGGTGACGTACTGGACGATCGTGAGAGCCACTGGGACACCTACCACGACATCGCACTCGTCGCGGGATCGCGCATCGCAACGGCGATGCGAACGACGTCACCACGACGCTCCCATTCCTTCCATCATCAAGCACTACGTGTCGTCGCCGACGACCTGACGGTGACGGGAACGGCGGGCGACGGGGTGATCGAGGCGGTCGAGCACCGGTCCGCGCGCTGGATCGTCGGCGTCCAGTGGCACCCCGAGGACGACGCACACGAGACCGACCATCAACGGTGGCTGTTCGATGCGTTCGTCGCCGAGTGCGGTGCAACGTCAGGCTCCGCAACGGTGCGACGTGACGTCCGTACCAACCGAGGTAACTAGCCTTGGGGAACCGATGATTCCCGTCAGTCGTCCGTACATCACCGACGACGACGTGTCGGCGGTATCCGGCATCCTGCGTCAGGGATTCGTCTCGGGGGATGCACCGATAGTCGGCGAGTTCGAGCGTGCCTTCGCGGCGGCAGTCGACCGGGAGCACGGCATCGCGGTGGCGAACGGAAGCGTCGCACTCGACCTGGCCCTCCACGCCCTCGACCTCGAGGAGGGCGACGAGGTGGTGATCCCGAGCTTCACGATCGCCTCGTGCCTCTTTGCGGTGCTCCGGACGAAGGCGAAGCCCGTCTTTGCCGACGTCGATCCGGCCACGTGGAACCTCTCGGCCGCGACCCTGCGTCCCGTCGTCACGTCACGTACCCGTGCCCTCATCGCGGTGCACATCTACGGGTTGCCCATCGACATGGACCCGGTGCTCGGGCTCTGCCGCGAGCACGGGATCACCGTCATCGAGGACTCCGCCGAGGCGCACACGGTCACCTACAACGGTTCGGTATGCGGGTCGTTCGGTCTCGCCTCCACGTTCAGCTTCTATGCGAACAAGGCGATCACGTGCGGCGAGGGCGGGATGGTCGTCACCGACGATGCAACGTTCGCCGCCCGGGTACGCGGGTTGAGGAACCTCTCGTTCCTCCCGGCACCCGGACCACGGTTCGTCCACGAGGAGATCGGTTGGAACTCCCGCTTGTCCGCCCTGCAGGCCGCGCTCGGCAAGAGCCAGTTGACCCGCATGGACGAGGTGACCGCGGAGAAACGACGCATTGGTCTGCGCTACCACGAGCTCCTGGGCGGGCATTCCGAACTGGTGATGCAACCGACCGCCACCAGCTACTCGAGGAACATGTACTGGGTCGTCGGAGTCCTGCTGCCCGATCGCTGCGACGCACGCGCCGTCGCGGCGGCGTTGCGCGAACGGGGCGTCGATACCCGTCCGTTCTTCTTCCCGCTGCACAAGCAGCCGCTCCTCGCGCGGTATTCGCTCGCCGACCAGGCCCCGCTCCCGGTTTCCGAGCGTCTCGGATCCCACGGGTTGTACCTTCCGAGTTTCGTCGGCATCACGGATGACGAGATCTCGACGAGTGCGCTGGCGCTCGTCGAGACGGTGTCGGGCACGTAGCGCAGGGGTACCGTGCCGAGTCTCCACCAGCTCTCCGTCGTACTACCGGTGTTGAACGAGCGGGACAATCTCGCCGAACTGATTCCCGAATTGATCGAGCACCTGTCCCCGGTCGTTCCGACCGTCGAGATCATCGTGGTGGACGATTCATCCACCGACGGCACCGACGCACTGCTCGCCGACCTGGGTGCCCGCGACCAGCGGATCCGCTACATCTCACGTGCCGGACGCCCGCCATCACTCCCGGCTTCGATCGAGGAGGGCATCGCGGCGGCCCGGTCTCCCCACGTGGCCTGGCTCGATGCGGATGGTTCGATGCCCCCGGCGGGCCTCGTCGATCTGGTCGCCGCCTACCGCGCGGCGGGCGACGCGGATCCGGTCGTCGTCGGATCCAGG
>JBIJCI010000086.1:0-2906 GCA_044344715.1 Ilumatobacteraceae bacterium
CGTTCGCGGAGATGTCGGTCGACGACAAGCACGCACTCGGGCACCGCGGCAGGGCGTTTCGTGCCCTCGCCGACGTGTTGCGCGCCGGCTGAATCGCTACCAGCCGCGCAGATCGATCGGGAGACGGTCGAGCACCTCGTCACCGCGCACCAGCCAGAGTTGGTCGTGCATCGACATCGTCGGGTCGACGTGGGCCGGCAGTACCCGCACCTTCGCGCCGACTACGGGTTGTGCGGCACGCGATCCCGACGTGTCCTTCTCCACCGCGAAGGTCACGTGCTCGTCGGAGCAGAACCACACCTTGTGGCCAACGATCGACGGATTGCCATGGTCCATGCCGAGACCCTTCAGGCCGACGTCGGCCACCGCCCACTTTTCTCCGGTGGAGATGACGGTGCCGAGGATGCTGAGTGCCTGCCGGAAGGGGAGCCCGAGCGACATGTAATACGTATCCATGAGTGCGTACGAACCGGCCTGCACCTCCGTCACACCGGTTTCGTCGAGATGCTCGGCGTGAACGTCGTGGTTGCCGGTGCCCCCGGCGGACACCACGTCGCCGCCAACCGCGGTCGCTGCCCCCCGCAACACCTGCATGGCCGCCAACGTCCCTTGCCGCTGCGCGCGGCGATCGTCACCGACCATCAAGTGCCCCTCGTAACCCATCACACCGCGGACGACCAGACCGCGCGATCTGGCCGTGTCCGCGAGGCGCCCCGCATCGGCCGGGGCACAGCCACAGCGCGGCAACCCGATGTTCACGTCGATGAGCACGTTGCGGACCCCGGCCCTCGCTGCTGCATCGATGGTGGCCTCCGAGTCGACAGCAACCGTGATCATCGCCCGGTCCTGCAGGGCCGTCAGCTCGCGCAGGCGGCCATCGTCGACCACCTCGTTGGCGAGCAGAAGGTCGTCGCCGAGACCGGCGCGAGCCAGCCCCACCATCTCCCGCACGGTGGCGCAGGTGAAGCCGAGGTGACCATGGCGACGTTGCATCCCGGCCAGGGCCGTGCACTTGTGTGCCTTCACGTGGGGTCGCAGCAAACTGCCCGGCAGCCGGGCCGCCATCGTCGAAAGGTTGTGGTCGAGCGCGTCGACGTCCACCAGTACGGCGGGGGTGGGCAGGTCGTGCACGTTTCGCATGTCGTGCCGGCGGAGAGACTCGAACTCTCACTGGCGGCGTCCTAAGCGCCGTGCCTCTGCCATTGGGCTACGCCGGCCCGCGTTCGTTCAGGGTAGTAGTGCCCCTCCTCGTTTGACAGACTGTAAAGGTGACTGCCGTGGCACCCGCAAGCGTTTCCAGCAACACCGCGATGGTCGAGCAACTCGGCCTCGCCGATCGCATCGTCGACGAGCGTGCACTGGCGGCGAGCGTCGCACGTTGCCGCGAGCGCAAGGTCGTGCTGCCGACGTTCGCGCAACTCGCCGACCCCCGGAAGATCGACGTCGAGGTCACCAACGGCGTCGACAAGAACGCGGCCGATGCGCGGAACCTGTTCCGCGTCCACTGGTACAACGACCTCGCCGGCAAGCGCGTGGCGGTTCCCGAGCACGTCGTCCTCCCCTCGTCCCTGACCGGAGTCGAGAGCCCGATCATCGTCGTGTTCGGCGACCGATTCCCGATGATCACCGCGCACAAGGTGCTCGCCGCGTACGCCTGCCTTGCACCACGCATCATCACCGGTCAGTTCGACCCCACGCAGCATCGTGCAATCTGGCCGTCGACCGGCAACTACGCACGCGGCGGTGTCGCAATCAGCAGGATCATGGGTGCCCGCGGTGTTGCGGTACTGCCGGCCGGGATGTCGCAGGAGCGGTTCGACTGGCTCGACGAGTGGACGAGCGACCCGAGCGACGTGGTGCGAACCCCGGGCACCGAGAGCAACGTGAAGGAGATCTACGACGCGTGCAACGAGATGCGCAGGGATCCGGGCAACTTCATCTTCAACCAGTTCTGCGAGTTCGCCAACCACCTCGTGCACTGGCACGTCACCGGCAACGCCCTCGCCCACGTATTCGACACGGTGCGGGCCCGCACAGGTAACGACAAGCTCCGTCTTGCGGCCTTCACCAGCGCCACCGGATCGGCCGGCACCATCGCCGCCGGTGACCGACTGAAGGAACTCTTCGGCACGGCGATCGGGGCGGTCGAGGCGCTCGAGTGTCCGACGATGCTGGAGAACGGGTTCGGTGAGCACAACATCCAGGGCATCGGGGACAAGCACATCCCGCTCATCCACAACGTGATGAACACCGACCTCATCGTCGACGTGTCGGACCGTGCCACCGACGAGCTCGACGTGCTGTTCAACACCGACGACGGTTTGCGCTACCTGCACGAGCGCAAGCAGGTGCCGGCCGAGGTTCTGCAAACCCTCAAGCACTTCGGCTTCTCCGCGATCGCCAACGTGATCGCGGCGATCAAGGTTGCGAAGATCCGCGGTCTCGGCGCGAACGACGCACTCATCACGATCGCCACCGATGGCGCCGACCTCTACCCGAGCGAGCGCCGCAAGACGCTCGCCAAGCGATTCGCCGGGGGTTTCGGTGTCACCGACGCGGCCGAAGTGTTCGCCGAACACCTCGGTGCGGTGACCACGGACAATATGGTCGACTGCGTCGAGCGCGACCGTAACCGCGTGTTCAATCTCGGCTACTACACATGGGTGGAACAACAGGGCACGCCGTTCGAGGTGTTCGAGGCGCGTCGATCGCAGACCTTCTGGCGCGACCTGCGTCGATTCGTCCCCGCATGGGACGCGATGATCGACGACTTCAACCGTCGCGTCGCCGGCTAGTGCGAGCCAACCCGAGGGCCACGCCACCGATCGTTCGCGGACTTCGCTGTGCCGCATGCGGTTCGCGGGTGGACGTCGCCACGCCGCTCACCTGGCGTTGCCCGAGTGCGC
>JBIJCI010000016.1:0-34699 GCA_044344715.1 Ilumatobacteraceae bacterium
CGAGTTCTTCACCGGCACGGTGTCACGACTGGGCGGTATCGACCTCGACGTGGTGGCGACCGAAGTGGCGGCGCGTCACGCAGCCGCTCACCCTGCCCGCCCGGACCAGCGGGCCCACCGCAAGCTGGAGCTGGGCGGTGAGTACCAGTGGCGTCGCGAAGGGGAGCACCACCTCTTCAACCCCGAGACCGTCTACCGACTGCAGCACGCCACCCGAGCCGGGCGGTACGACCTGTTCAAGAAGTACACGGCGGCCGTGGACGACCAGAGCAAGGTGCTGGCAACTCTGCGGGGATTGTTCGCGCTGAAGCCCGCCGCCCAGCCGGTACCGATCGACGACGTCGAGCCGGTGAGTGCGATCGTCAAACGATTCTCCACCGGCGCGATGAGCTACGGCTCGATTTCCGCCGAGGCGCACGAGACCTTGGCGGTCGCAATGAACCGGATCGGCGGGAAGAGCAATACCGGTGAGGGTGGCGAGGACGCCGAGCGTTACGTGCCGTTACCCAACGGGGATTCGAAGCGATCCGCGATCAAGCAGGTGGCCTCCGGCCGCTTCGGCGTGACGAGCGAGTACCTGGTGAACGCCGACGACCTGCAGATCAAGATGGCACAGGGGGCCAAACCCGGCGAAGGTGGGCAGTTGCCCGGGCACAAGGTGTACCCGTGGATCGCCAAGACCCGCCACAGCACTCCTGGAGTCGGTCTCATCTCGCCGCCGCCGCACCACGACATCTACTCGATCGAGGATCTGAAGCAGCTCATCCACGACCTGAAGAACGCGAATCCCGAGGCTCGGGTACACGTGAAGCTCGTCGCCGAGGTGGGCGTCGGCACCGTCGCCGCGGGCGTCAGCAAGGCCAAGGCCGACGTGGTGCTCATCTCCGGTCACGACGGCGGCACCGGCGCGTCACCGCTCACGTCGCTGAAGCACGCCGGCGGACCATGGGAGCTCGGCCTCGCCGAAACGCAGCAGACGCTGATGTTGAACGGCCTGCGCGATCGCATCGTCGTGCAGACGGACGGACAATTGAAGACCGGTCGTGACGTCATCATTGCCGCCCTGCTCGGTGCCGAGGAGTTCGGGTTCGCCACTGCACCGCTCGTGGTGAGCGGGTGCATCATGATGCGCGTTTGCCACCTCGACACGTGTCCGGTCGGCGTCGCAACCCAGAACCCGGAGCTGCGCAAGCGATTCACCGGCAAACCGGAGTTCGTCGTCAACTTCTTCGAGTACGTCGCGGAGGAGGTGCGCGAGTACCTGGCGATGATGGGCTTCCGCACGCTGGCCGAGGCGGTGGGACGCGTCGACCGAATCGATGCCGGTGTGGCCGTCGACCACTGGAAGGCGAGCGGGCTCGACATTGCCCCGCTGTTGATGCCCGCCGACAACCCGTACGGCTCGACCCTGCACCACTCCGTGACGCAGGACCACGGTCTTGGTGAGGCGCTCGACAACGAGTTGATCGAGCGCTGCTCCCCATCGCTGGAGGATGGCCGACACACGGAGTTGTCGCTGCCGATTCGAAACGTAAACCGCAGTGTCGGAACCATGCTCGGCAGTCGACTCACGAGGAAGTGGGGCGGCGCGGGACTTCCTGACGACACCATCGTGCTGCGTTTCACGGGTTCGGCGGGTCAGTCGTTCGGGGCGTTCGTGCCGCGCGGCATCACGATGTTGCTCGAGGGTGACGCCAACGACTACGTCGGAAAGGGCCTATCGGGCGGACGCATCGTGGTGCGACCCGACAGGCAGGCACGATTCGTCGCCGAACGGAACGTGATCGCCGGCAACGTCGTCGGATACGGAGCCACGAGCGGGGAGTTGTTCCTGCGCGGGATCGTCGGTGAGCGGTTCTGCGTTCGCAACTCCGGCGCCACGGCGGTCGTCGAGGGCGTCGGTGATCACGGCTGCGAGTACATGACGGGAGGACGGGTGGTCGTGCTCGGTCCGACCGGTCGCAACTTTGCCGCCGGAATGTCGGGTGGTATCGCGTACGTCCTCGACGAAGCAGGCACCTTCGTCTCTCTGGTCAACGCCGAGATGGTCGACGTGGTCGGGTTGGATGGCGACGACCGCGAGTGGTTGATCGCGACGCTCGAACGGCATGCATCACTCACCGACTCGGCGGTGGCCCGTCGTCTGCTCGGCCTCGCCGATCCGGTCTCGGACGTTCGCAAGGT
This sequence comes from Ilumatobacteraceae bacterium, assembly GCA_044344715.1. Classification (GTDB taxonomy): domain Bacteria; phylum Actinomycetota; class Acidimicrobiia; order Acidimicrobiales; family Ilumatobacteraceae; genus F1-60-MAGs027. The sequence goes on from JBIJCI010000016.1 coordinate 2,185, forward strand.
GATGCCGCGCGACTACGCACGGGTGTTGCGCGTGATGGCCGAGGCCCGCGCCGCCGGCCTCGACGAAGCGACGACGTCCGTCAGGATCATGGAGAGCGTCCGTGGGTGAGTCGTCCGGATTCCTGAAGTGGGGTCGCTCGACGCCGAAACGTCGTCCGATTCCGGTTCGTGTAACCGACTGGCGCGAGGTGTACGAACCGTTCGACGCGGGTGTACTGCGCGAGCAGGCAGGACGTTGCATGGACTGCGGCATTCCGTTCTGCAACAACGGCTGTCCGCTCGGCAACCTGATTCCTGATTGGAACGACCTCGTCTATCGCGAGCACTGGCGCGACGCAATCGATCGTCTGCACGCCACCAACAATTTCCCGGAGTTCACCGGCCGCCTGTGTCCGGCTCCCTGCGAGTCGGCGTGCGTGCTCGGCATCAACCAGGATCCGGTCGCCATCAAGCAGGTGGAGGTGGAGATCATCGACCGCGCGTGGCGCGAGGGGTGGGTCATCCCACAGGTACCGAGCGTGCGAACGGGACACCGCGTCGCGGTCATTGGTTCGGGTCCTGCGGGCCTTGCTGCAGCGCAACAACTCACGCGGGCGGGCCACGACGTCGTCGTGCTCGAGCGGGCCGACCGCATCGGCGGTCTGCTCCGGTACGGGATTCCCGAGTTCAAGATGGAGAAGCAGCACCTCGAGCGCCGCATCGAACAGATGCGCGCCGAGGGCACCGAGTTCCGCACCAACGCGGTCGTGGGTGGCAACGTCGACATCGAGGTGCTCCGCGCAACCCACGACGCCGTGGTGCTCGCGTGCGGGGCGACGGCGTGGCGCGACCTACCGGTTCCGGGTCGGAATCTGGCCGGCATCCATCAAGCCATGGAGTACCTGCCGCTCGCCAACAAGGTGCAGGAAGGTGACCCCGGCGAACCTGCGATCACCGCGTCGGGCAAGCACGTGATCATCATCGGCGGCGGTGATACCGGCGCCGACTGTCTCGGAACGGCACACCGCCAGGGGGCCGCATCGGTGACGCAGTTGGAGATCATGCCGCGCCCACCGGAGGTGCGTGCGGAGGGCAACCCGTGGCCGCAGTGGAGCCTCGTCTATCGAACGTCGTCGGCGCACGAGGAGGGCGGCGAGCGCGTGTTCAGCGTGTCGACCGAGGAGTTCCTCGGCGATGCCGATGGAAACGTGCGCGCACTCGTCCTCAACGAGGTCCGGATGCGGGACGGCAGGTTCGTTGCGGTGGCCGATACCCGCCGGGAGCTGCCTGCCGACCTGGTATTGCTGGCGCTCGGTTTCGTCGGTCCCGAGAAGGGGTCGTGGCTCGACAGGTTGGGTGTCGAGCTCGACGAGCGGGGCAACGTTGCACGCGGTGACGACTATCGCACCAACGTCGATGGGGTGTTCGTCGCCGGTGACATGGGTCGCGGGCAGAGCCTCATCGTGTGGGCGATCGCCGAGGGCCGGGCGGCCGCAGCCGCGGTGGATGCTCACCTGATGGGCTCGACATCGCTTCCGTCGCCGATTTCGGCGTCCGCGCGTCCACTCGCCTGACGCGGTTCGCACGTAAACTGTCGCCGATGCGTTCGCGGTGGTTCCTGCTCGCGGTAGTGCTCGCTTCGTGCGGGGTGGACGCAGCGGGCACCGCCACCACGATCGTGCCGATCGGCCCCACCGACTTCGCCACCATCCCGCCGGCGGTCACCACGATCGCCCCCGTGGTCACCACACTGCCCCCGGGTGCCGTCGGAGTGGAGCAGATCTACGTCGTGCAAGCCGGCGATTCACCCATTGGCGTGGCGAACTTGTTCGGTATCTCCGTCGAGCAGCTGCTGTCCTGGAACGGTCTCATCTCCACGTCGCAGTTCCCCTATCCGGGGCGGCAGCTGAAGATCCCCCCGAGTGCCCAGATCACGGTCAGTCAGACCCAGCAAACCATCGTTGCGAGCCCGGTCGGCAAGCCCGGCTGCGGAAACCGGCCGGCAGGTACCTACGAGGTGCAGGCCGGCGATTCGTTCACCGGTATCCGGTCGAAGTTCTGTGTCTCGACCACCTCACTACTGGCCGCCAACCAATGGCCGAGTGTCGAGGTCTTCCTCTACGCGGGGATGAAGATCAACATCCCACCGGCCGGTAGCTGATCAGCGTTCCGTGTTGCGGAATCTTGCGCGGCGGGAGTGACGCTCCAGCGCAAGCGCAATGAGCTCGTCGAGCAACTGCGGGTACGACATGCCCGATGCCTGCCACAGCTTCGGATACATCGAGATCGGGGTGAAGCCCGGAATGGTGTTGATCTCGTTGCAGAGGAATCCCCGCCCAGCGCCGCCATCCTTCCCGTGCTCTTCGTAGAAAAAGTCGACGCGGGCCATGCCCTCGGCACGAACCGCGCGGAAGACGCGTAGCGCCATCTCCCGCACGGTGTCGGTCTCCTCGGCACCGAGCGGTGCCGGTACCAGGAGGCTCGCGCCGTCGCCCTCGTACTTGTCGGCGTAATCGTAGAACTCATGTCCGGGGACGATCTCCCCGGCGACCGATGCGCGGGGCTCGCGGTTGCCGAGCACCGCCACCTCGATCTCGCGACCGACGACCGCTTCCTCGCACACCACCCACTCGTCGTACGTGAGCGCGCTTCGGGCCGCAGCGAGCGCTTCGTCGACCGTCTTCGCCTTGGTGACACCGACCGACGAACCCATGTTGGCCGGTTTGACGAACATCGGCAGCCCCAGTCGTGCGATCGCATTGCGGATCGTCGTCTCGCCGGCGGTGCCGACGAGGTCGTCCTCGCGAAGTGCGACGAAACGTGGTTGTGCGATTCCCTCCGCAGCGAGCACGCGCTTGGTGGTCGACTTGTCCATCGAGACCGCGCTCCCGAGAACACCGGCACCCACGTACGCGACGTGCGCGAGCTCGAGCAGTCCCTGTACGGTTCCGTCCTCGCCCATCGGGCCGTGCAGGAGCGGCAGCACCACCGTGTTGCCCGCATCGCGCGTGCTCGCGGTGATCACCTCTCCGAGCGACGAGGGAGTTCCGCCGGCCTCGAGGCGTTCGGGAAGTGCATCCCGCCCACGCGCGAGTGCGGCCATCGCCGAATCGGCGAGCATCCACTCGCCGCGGCGGGTGACGGCGATCGTCGTCACGGCGTAGTTCGAGGGGTCGAGGGACCGCAGGACGTGGGCAGCCGTGACACAGCTCACGTCGTGTTCTGCCGACTCGCCACCGAAGATGACGATCACGTGGGTGCGCGAGCGCGAATTCACTCATGCCAACGGTACTTGCCTCGTACGATTGAAGTTCGCATGCGTTTCATGGCTGCCGACGTCGCATTTGCAACGGGCGGTTCGCTGTGCGGGAAGAACGCACATCTCTCCGGTGCGAGTTTCGATTCGAGGACCCTCTCGATGGGTCAGCTCTTCGTGCCGATCGTCGCCCAGCGCGACGGTCACGATTTCATCGACGATGCCGTCAATCGCGGGGCGGGTGCCTACCTCACGTCGAGGGACCCGGGGCGTGGTACGGCGATCGTGGTGCCGGACACCATCGAGGCGCTGCGGAGGTTGGGTCGTTGGGCACGCGAGTCGCTTTCGTCACGCGTCGAACACCGTGTCGTGGGCATCACCGGATCGGTCGGAAAGACGACGACGAAGGACTTCGCGGCGGCAGCACTCGGCTCCGAGTTGAGGGTCGCTGCGAGTTCCCGGTCGTTCAACAACGACCAGGGTGTGCCGATCACCATCCTGAACGCGGCGGACGACTGTCAAGCGCTCGTGCTCGAGATGGGTATGCGTGGGCACGGCGAGATCACACGACTCACCGAGGTGGGTCGGCCACTAGTCGGCGTGGTCACCGCAGTGGCGGAGGCGCACAGCGCCCTGCTCGACAATCTCGACGGGATCACGCGCGCGAAGGGCGAACTCGTCGAGGCACTACCAGCGGATGGCGTGGCGATCCTGAATGCCGACGACGAGCGGGTCATGTCGATGCGGGCGCGCACCGGGGCTCGCATCGTTGCATTCGGGGAGTCGACGGCCGCCGATGTTCGAATCGTGCGGGTCGACCTCGACGAACGTGCCCATGCGACGGTGCAGCTCGTCACGCCGTGGGGGGACGTTTCCTTCGGCCTCCCGATCGCGGGGCGCCACAGTGCCGGCAACGCGGCCGCGGCGATCGCGATTGCCGGAGAGTGCGGAGTTGACATCCGCAGGGCTGCGACCGCAATCTCGCGAGCCGGTATGTCGCCCAACCGCATGAGCGTTCGCAGGACCTCGGGCGGTGCGACGTTGATCGACGACGCGTACAACGCCAACCCAAAGTCCTTGGCGGCCGCAATCGAGACGCTCGCGGCCATTCCCGCTCGTCGACGTTTCGCATTCGTCGGCGTCATGGCCGAGTTGAAGGAGCCGGAAATCGCCCACCGGGCGATTTCTGCCCTGGCACGTCGGTATCGCATCGAGTTGATCCCGGTCGACACCAATCTCTACGGCACCGACCCGGTCTCCCTTCAGTCCGCGATCGCGAGTGTCGGCGACTTCGGGGACGGTGATGCGGTTCTGGTGAAAGGGTCGCGAATCGCGGGTCTCGAGCGTCTGGTGCTCGCGTTCGGCTGATTGCCGAGGAGTCGGCCGCTATGCGGTGCGCGTCTCGCGTTCGTCGATCGTGCGGATGTCACACCACCATGCGAGCACGATGGTCCACACCGCACCGATGAACAGCAACCAGCGGACTCCGTACCGGTCGACGAGCGGCCCGAAGATCAGGTTGCCGATCGGTACCGTTCCCCCGAACGACATGAACCACAGTGCCATGGTTCGTCCGCGCTCGTGGGCGGCAAGTCTGCCCTGCAACACCGTCGACATGGCCGTCGTGGTGAAGAAGTAGGAGACTCCGAGGAAGAAGCCGGTGATGAATGCCGGTGCGGCCGAGCGGGATGCGGCGAAGCCGAGCATTGCAACGGCATTGGCGGCAAAGCCCCACCTGATCATGATTCGCGGGTCGCGTCCCACGAAGAGCGTCCCGAGCGCGAGCCCACCGAGTGCGGCCCCGAGCGCCCACGTTGCGTACAGCCACTTGTAGAGGGCACTCGAGTCGTTGATCCCGAAGTTCAGTTCGGCCACGGCGGGGAAGAGGCCGATGTACGGGAGGGATATCAACGAGTAGAGCGCGAGCGTGAGGACGAGTCGTCTCACCACCGGCCGCTCACGCGCCACCCTGAATGCGAACGTGAAGCGCCGCCATCCGCGGGTCGAATCGGGCGTGTGGTGCGGGATCCGCGTGCGAGAGAGGGCCCACACCACGAGTAGATAGGTCACCGCATTGAAGGCGAAGAAGTGCCACGCCTCGACCCCGAGCGGGGCGAGGATCGCCACGAGGATCGGCCCGATGACGCGCGAGCCGTTGATCAACGCGGAGTTGAGGGACATCGCACCGGGCAGGTCGGCGGGAGGCACGAGCGAGGGGAGTAACGCCGACCATGCCGGCATGTTCAGCGCCCCACCGATACCGACACCCAACTGTGCGAGGAAGATCGCCCAGATCGGGGCATCCACGCGGGCCGTGGCGGCCAGCACGATGGAGAAGGTGAGCATGACCATCTGCATTGATTGCAGCCACTTGCGTCGGTCGACGGCATCGGCGATGACGCCGGCGGGAATCGCAAGCAACAGCAGCGGACCCATCTGGGCGAAGATCAAGAGCGCAACCATCGAAGCTTTGCCGGTCCGGTTGTAGATGTAGATCGGGAGGACGACGTTCTGGATCCATGATCCGATGTTCGATCCGAAGGAGGCGACGAAGATCCGTCGGAACTGGTGGTGGGACAGGGCGGATCGGGCACTTCCGGGGCGCAGGATCGGAAGTTCGCCGGTCTCGCCGGCGAGTGGAGAGCCATCAGTCATGTGCGAACCGCGGTCTTCTAACCTAGGGCGGTGATGAGTGCGCGGCTCGGCTCGGAAGCGTCGATTGAGTCACAGCACGCTTCTCCAACGGAGGCGTGTGCCACTCGTTTTGCGATCTTCACCGAGTGCCCGCAATGCGGTCACGCACTGCACCCGGAGCACGCGCACTACAAGTGCGGCGGTTGCGGCTGGCGCGACAGCTGCTGCGACTAGAACTACGCCAACAAGTCGGCGTACATCGAGAGGAACGACGCCGGACCGCCGACGAGGAACGTGGTCACCGCCGTGTCCTTCCACTTCGGCAACTCGGACTTGATCTTGTCCATCGGGCCGACGAGTGCCACGTCTTCCACCATCTCCAGCGGGATGAGTGCCGCCGCTTCCTTCTTCTTGCCCTGGAGGTAGAGCTCCTGAACCTGCGTGGCGATGTGCTCCCATCCCATGCGGGCGAACACTTCGAAGTGGAAGTTCGCGCCCTTGGCACCCATGCCGCCGGCGTACAGGGCCACGAACGGTCGGATGAAATCGGCGCACTTCTCGGGGTCGTCACCCGGCACGACGAACAGTGACGACACGACCTCGAACCGATCGCGTTTCGAGGCGTCTCCCGACTTCGAGAAGCCCTCGTCGAGGCAGCGCCGGTAGTGAGCGTCGTCCTTCGGTGAGTAGAAGAGGGGCAACCATCCGTCGCAAATCTCGGCTGCGAGTGCAACGTTCTTCGGGCCCTCGGCCGCCAGGTAGATCGGGATCTCCTTGCGGAACGGATGAATCGTGCTCTTCAGCGCCTTGCCGAGTCCGAGGCCGCCACGCTGCAACGGCATGTCGTAGAACTCCCCGTGGAAATCGACCGGCTCGTCGCGACGCACGACACGCCGCACGATGTCGACGTACTCACGGGTTCGGGCCAGCGGCTTGGGGTACGGCTGGCCGTACCATCCTTCCACCACCTGCGGCCCCGACGCACCGAGGCCGAGGATCATGCGACCCTCGCTCAGGTGGTCGAGCGTCATCGCCGACATCGCCGTCGCCGCGGGAGTCCGGGCGCTCATCTGCACGATGCCGGTGCCGAGCTTGATCTGTTTCGTCTGCGAGCCCCACCACGCGAGCGGTGTGAGCGCATCACTGCCGTAGGCCTCGGCGGTCCAGAGGGAGTGGAATCCGAGCGCGTCGGCTTCCTTCACCGCCTCGACGACGCCGGAGGGCGGACCCGAGCCCCAGTATCCGGTGTTGTATCCGAGCTTCGGCATCAGGCATCAGTCTGTCACAACGGGCACGACGATCGACAGACCTACTGGATCATCAAGCTGGCGCGAAACTCGGCGTCCGCCACCAACGCCTGAATCTCGGGTGACGGTTCGCTCAGACGTTCGAGCAATACCGAGTGGATCACGCCCGTGAATCTGTACACGTGCGGATAGTCCCCGACCACCGCACCCGAGTCGAGTCCGACGTCGAACGTCTCGCCGCTCATCGAGAACACCACCGGCACCGTATGGTCGAGGCGCACCGCGGCAACCGGAGTGTCGTCGACGGACAGCACTGCGTCACCGCCCGCGCCGAAGCCTCCGTCGTACGCGAAGTCGACGACCACACGGTGTCGTCCAGTTCCGAGCGGGCTCCCGGCCCGGGCGACGTAGTGCTCGTGGCCGAGCCAGTTGTAATGGAAGGTCGGTCGCGAGCGATCGTCGAGGTAGAGGCTCCAGCCGGCCATGTTGCCGCCCTGGCAGGCGATCACCCCGTGCGTGCCGGGGTGCACCTCGACGTCGGCGGCGATGCGGAACGAGCAGTTCTTCAGGTTGACCACGTTGCGCTCCGGCATGCGCCAATTGGCGGTGGTGTACGCCATCGACGTGAGATTGCCGAGTGCATCGCCGGCGTGGAACGCGGGTCCGAACGTCTGCGCAGGTTCCTTCAGCGGGTACACGTTGTTGCGGCGTGCCTCGGCGTCGAACAGATCCTTGAGGCGATCGAGTAACTCGGGGTGCCGTGCGGCCAGGTCGACGCCCTGGGAGAAGTCTTGGCGGATGTCGTACAGCTCCCACCGCTCCTGTGGTCCGTCGAACGGGACCGATCCGAACCGGTCCCACGGGACGCGTCCGTGGAAACACGAAGCGATCCATCCGTCGTGGTAGATCGCGCGGTTGCCGAACATCTCGAAGTACTGCGTGACGTGCGTTTCGGGCGCCCGGGCGTCGTCGATCGACGCCATCATCGACACCCCGTGCAACGGCATCTGCCCGATGCCGTTCACGCTGCGCGGGGCCTCGATCCCCGCCGCCTCGAGGATCGTCGGGTACACGTCGACCACGTGGTGGAACTGTTGTCGCAGACCGCCAGCGTCGCGGATGCGCTTCGGCCATCGGATCGCCATCGCGTTGCGGGTTCCTCCGAAGTGCGATGCCACCTGCTTCATCCACTGGAACGGGGAGTCGAGCGCCCACGCCCATGCCAGGTTGTAGTGGTTCTCGCAGCGGGCCGAGCCGAAATCCTCCATGTGGGCGAGGATCCACTCGGGGTCCTCGGGCAGACCGTTCTGGAACGACGGAGCACTCCACGCACCGTGGATGGTGCCCTCGGCCGACGCGCCGTTGTCGCCGGTGACGTAGACGAACATCGTGTCGTCGGCAACCCCGAGTTCGTCGAGTGCGGCGAGCAGGCGACCCACCTGTGCGTCGGTGTGCGCCATGAAGCCGGCGAACACCTCCATGAGCCGGCGTGCGGCCGGCTTGTACTCGTCGGGGTATTCGTCCCACGACGGGACCCCCGGGGGCCGGGGCGTCAGCACGGTGCCCGGCGGAATCACGCCGAGTTCCAGCTGACGCTCGTAGATGCGCCGGCGCAACGCATCCCAGCCGTCGTCGAATCGCCCGGCGAACGCATCGGCCCATTCAGGCCACACGTGGTGCGGACAGTGCATGGCGCCGGTGGCGAAGTAGGCAAAGAAGGGCCGCTGCGGATTCGTCGAACGCTGGAGTCGCACCCAGTCGATTGCACGATCGGCGATGTCCTCCGTCATGTGGTAGCGGTCGCGACCCTCGTACGGCATCACCGGCGTGGTCTGGTCGAACATCGGGGGCTCGTACTGGCTCGCCTCGGCGGACAGGATCCCGTAGAAGCGCTCGAATCCGAGTCCCGTCGGCCAGCGGTCGTACGGTCCGGTGAGGCTCTGTTCGCGAAGCGGTGTGAGGTGCCACTTGCCGAATGCGGCGGTGGAGTAGCCGGAGAGCCGCAACACCTCGGCGACGCTCGCCGCCTCGCGCGGGATGATGCAGTCGTAGCCGGGAAACGCCGAGCCCCCCTCGGCGATACCGCCCATGTGGACCGCGTGGTGATTGCGTCCGGTCAACAGGGCGGCTCGAGTCGGTGAGCACAACGCGGTGGTATGGAACTGGTTGAAGCGCAATCCCTCCCGGGCCACTCGGTCGAGCGTCGGTGTCGGTACCGGACCACCGAACGTCGAGCACGTGCCGAATCCGACGTCGTCGAGCAACACGACCACCACGTTGGGGGCGCCGGCCGGAGGCAGCGTCAACGGTTGGGCCGACGGGGTCGAATCGGAGAGGAGGCGCGAGACGCGTCCGTCGAAGGGCGGCGTGGGTCCCGGCAATGCGGGTCCGGTCGGAACGATCGAGTGGCCGTTCACGATCGCAAGCCCTCCACATCGAATGCCCGGCGGACCGCGTCGAGCATCACGGAGTCACCGGAGACACGGATATCCCCGTTACGGGCGGCATCCGACCACGCGACCCGACCGCTGATCACGCTGATCAGGGTGTCGCGGGAGAGTTCGACCACCGTGTGTGCGCCGGTCCCGTCGGTCGGCACCGCCACACCGTTTCGCACGTGCAGGCCCCGACGGTCGCCGTCGATGAGGAATGCAACGTGGTGGTCGAGACCATCGATGAGTGCGGGTTCGAGCGTCACGCGCAAGGTGGCGATGATCGTTGCGTTGTCGTGCAGGCGTATGGAGCGTGCACTGAAGCGGTGCTGGTAGTGGCGATCCATCGGCGTGGAACCGTCGAGGTGCCGTGCGCGGGTGATGGCCCAGTTTCGAATGTTGGCCGCCGGTGTTCGCTCGGCGATCGTCCGGAGGCACCGTGCCAGCAGGGCGCGATCATCGGCGGAGGCATCGCCGCTTCGTGCGAGCCACGTCGCAAGTTCCGTGGCCCAGCGCACGTCGTCGGACGCGAGAGCTTCGACGGCCTTGGCGCGGACAACGGCGCGTCCTCCGAAGCCAGCGATGAGTCGCGAGTGGCGTTGGTCGGGCGCGACGGGGAAGAGCTTCGACTCGTCGCCGTCGAACCATCCGCGTAGTCCGGCATGAATCTGTCGAACGTGGTGTTCCGCGACTCCGTAGCGCTCCGACGTGAGGTAGTCGTCGTCGTATGCCGGGGGCAACGCGACTCGCTCGGCGAGTTCGTCGGTGGTCCAGCCCTTGTTGATGCCGCGCACGGTCTGGTCCCACAGGAACTGGATCGCATCGCGAGCCTTGGTGACCCGACCGCGAATATGGTCGCGTCCGGAGATGGAGGGACCGTGGGCACCGACCAGGTGATCGGGCGCCCACGCCAGAATGCGGTCGAATCCGTCGAGCAGACGGCGCGGGTCCCGGTACTCCTCGCCCCGGATCGCGTAGACGTTGAACAGCGCGGGCCACACGGTGTTGTTCACGCACAGACCACGGGACGGAAAGTAGAAGTTGACCGAGTCGTCGGCATCGCTCGGTGCGTGTGCCCACTCGATGGTCTCGCCACCCACGGTGATGGTGCCCGAGCCGTCGTGCAACTCGACCGATACGGGGATGTGTCCCGGGGTGAAGGGTGCATGATCGGGATTGCGGTACCAACGACCGAGGCCGACGTTGACGAGACCATCCGGGCCCTCGGTCGGCATTGCGATCGCGAACTGCTCGACCAGACCGCGCGAGTACGCCGGCCCGATCTCCGTGGTTGCGCGGGCGCGATTGACGGCGATACGTGCGTGGCCGACGATCGGCAGGGGGTTCGCATTGCCCACCTCGTCGGTGATTGCCGCAGTTCCGTCCACGTAATGGAAGTGCGTGTACATCGCCGCCACGATCGGCGCAAGCTCGACCTTGCGCAATTCGCCGATGGCCGCGCGCATCTCCTCGACGCTCTCGCCGGTGTCGATGGCAATGACACCCTCACGCGTCCTGACGAACGTCTGATTGGAGAGACCGTTGCCGACCAGAGTCCACACCCCGTCGGTCGGAGATTCGAAGCGCCGCGCGACCACGTCGTTCTGGGCAACGTGGGCCCGGTGGGCCAGTTGGCCGGCCGCCAGGGCGACGGTGTTCCTCGGATCGCCGTCGATGCTGCGTGCCACCGAGGGCGACGCTAGTCGTGGTTCGAATCAGCCACGAAGTGCGGTGAGGGGCTCGACGAAGTCGTAGCCGAGCGCCCCGGCACTCGGCTCGTTGGTCATCGCTCCGCCAACCGCATTGATGCCGAGCGCTATCGCAGGGTCTTCGGTCGCTGCGCCGAGTGCGCCGTGCAGGGCGACACTGAGCTGATAGGGGAGCGTCGCGTTGGTGAGTGCGTACGTGCTGGTATGCGGCACTGCGCCGGGCATGTTGCCCACCGCGTAGTGCACCACGCCGTGCATCTCGTAGACGGGGTCGACGTGCGTGGTCTCGTGCATCGTCTCGACGCACCCGCCCTGGTCGATGGCCACGTCGACGATTACCGAGCCCTTCTTCATCGACTGCACCATCGTCGCGCTCACGACGACGGGAGCACGGGCACCGGCCACGAGAACGGCACCGATCACCAGGTCGGCATCGAGCAGGCTCCGCTCGATGGCCCCCTTGTTGGATGCAATCGTCACGATTCGTCCACGGTGGATCTGGTCGATGAAGCGGAGCCGGTCGAGGTTCTTGTCGAGGAGCAGCACCTCGGCCTCCATCCCGGCGGCGATCCACGCCGAGTTCCACCCCACGTTGCCCGCACCGATCACCACCACCTTCGCCGGCCGAACACCCGGGGCACCGCCCATCAGGACACCGCGGCCGCCGTAGGGACGTTGCAGGTAGTGGGCCCCGGCCTGCGTTGCGAGTCGACCAGCCACCTCGCTCATCGGAGCCAGCAGTGGCAGGGATCCGTCCGGGAGTTGCACGGTCTCGTAGGCGATGCCGGTCGTCCGGTTGTCCAGCAGTGCCTTCGCCACCTTCGGGTAGGCGGCCAAGTGCAGGTACGTAAAGAGCGTCAGATCGGGTCGCAAGAATCCGAACTCCTGCTCCGTCGGCTCCTTCACCTTCACGACCATGCGTTGCGACCAAGCATCGGCGGCCGTCGGCACGATGGTCGCGCCGGCTGCCGAGTACTCGGCATCCGTGATCGAGGCTGCCGCACCGGCCTGTGTTTCCACGAACACCTCGACACCCACCCGCTCGAACTCGCGTACGCCGTCGGGGGTAAGGGCAACGCGACCTTCCAGGGTCTTGGTTTCCCTCGGGACACCCAGGGTGCGAAACACGGGATTCACGGCACCCGTTCTACCGCAACGACCCCGCGGTCGCCCTTCGTTCCAACGGCACCGCGCCGTTAGTGGCGCTCATCCGCCTCTGGTAGAAAAACTGCATGAAAACCTTCCGCAATTTCATCGACGGTAAGCACGTAGACGCCGCCAGCGGCGAGACCCTCGACATCATCAATCCGGCAACCGGCAAGGTCTACGCAACGTCACCCAACAGCAAGCAGGCCGACGTCGACGCAGCGATGGGTGCGGCACAGCGGGGTTTCGAAGTGTGGAAGGAGTCGACCCCCTCCGAACGATCGCTCGCACTCTTCCGAATCGCGGATGCCATCGAGGCGCGCAAGGACGAGTTCATCGCGATGGAGGTTGAGAACTGCGGAAAGCCCGTCGCGATCACGACGTCGGAGGAGATTCCGCCGATGGTCGACCAGATCCGATTCTTTGCCGGCGCCGCACGGATGCTCGAGGGCAAGAGTGCCGGTGAATACATGAAGGGCTTCACATCGATGATTCGTCGCGAGCCCGTCGGTGTATGCGCTCAAGTTGCGCCGTGGAACTACCCGATGATGATGGCCGTGTGGAAGTTCGCGCCGGCAATCGCCGCGGGCAACAGCATCGTGTTGAAGCCGAGTGACACCACGCCCGCGACCACGGTGTTGCTCGCGGAGATCGCCAACGAATTCCTGCCGTCGGGAGTCTTCAACGTCGTGTGCGGCGATCGCGACACCGGACGCACGATGGTGGCGCATCCGACGCCGTCGATGGTGTCGGTGACCGGGTCGGTACGAGCCGGCATGGAGGTGGCGGAGGCTGCCTCGAAGTCGCTGAAGCGCGTGCACCTCGAGCTGGGTGGCAAGGCACCCGTCGTGGTGTTCGACGATGCCGACCTCGCGGCGGCTGCAGCGCAGATTTCCATGACCGGCTACTTCAACGCCGGTCAGGACTGCACCGCTGCCACACGGGTGATCGCCGGCCCCAAGGTGTACGGCGACTTCGTCGAGGCCCTCGCCGAAGCCGCGCGGGGTACCAGGACCGGCAAGCCCCAGGACGACGTGCTCTACGGCGCCCTGAACAACGCCAACCAGCTGGCGCGCGTGAGTGGTTTCGTGGAGCGTGCTCCGAAGCACGCACGGGTCGTCGCCGGTGGCAACAAGATCGGCAACGACGGCTACTTCTTCGAGCCGACGGTGGTCGCCGATTTGAAGCAAGGCGACGACATGATCCAGCAGGAGATCTTCGGCCCGGTCATCACCGTGCAGCAGTTCAGCGACGAGGCCGAGGCGATCAAGTGGGCCAACGGCGTGGAATACGGCCTCGCCTCGTCGGTTTGGACCCGGGACTTCGGTAAGGCCATGCGGATGGCGAGGGCCCTCGACTTCGGTTGCGTGTGGATCAACACCCATATCCCCGTGGTTGCCGAGATGCCGCACGGCGGATACAAGAAGTCGGGCTACGGCAAGGATCTCTCCGCCTACGCGCTCGACGACTACACGCGCATCAAGCACGTGATGGCGAACATCAACGTCTGACGACTAGCGTTCTCGCGCGAGGGGGCGACAACCACCAGTGGGCATCGAGCGTGGCTCAGTTGAACTCGTCGACGTGACCAAGCGCTACGGCGACGTCGTTGCAGTGGACAAGATCAATCTCGAGATCCACCCCGGCGAGTTCCTCTCGCTGCTCGGTCCGAGTGGCTGCGGCAAGACCACGACGCTGCGCATGCTCGCGGGGTTCGAACAGCCCGACGAGGGATTCATACGCATCTCGGGGGAGTACGTGCAGGGCGTGCCCCCGTACAAGCGTGATGTCAACACCGTGTTCCAGCACTACGCCCTCTTCCCGCACATGACGGTGGCGGAGAACGTCGCCTACGGTCTCCGCCAGAAGGGTGTCAACAAGTCGGAGATCGCCACCCGGGTGCTCGAAGCACTCGACATGGTGCAGATGTCGAAGCTGGCCGACCGCAAGCCGCGACAGATGTCGGGTGGGCAGCAGCAGCGCGTCGCCGTCGCGCGGGCACTGGTGAACCGTCCGAGCATCCTGCTCCTCGACGAGCCGCTCGGCGCACTCGACCGGAAGCTGCGCGAGGAGATGCAGATCGAACTGAAGTTGTTGCAGACCCGCCTCGGGATCACGTTCGTCTTCGTGACGCACGACCAGGAGGAGGCGATGTCGATGAGCGACCGGATCGCCATCATGCTGAGCGGGCACATCGAGCAGATTGCCGACCCGGAGACCGTCTACGAACACCCGACCACCGCGTTCGTCGCCGGCTTCGTCGGGCGGAACAACTTCTGGCAGGGCACCGCGACCGAGGACGGATCGCTTGCCGACGACGGAACGATCTTCGTGGCCAGCCGGCCCGAGGAGGACGTTCCCAACGGCGAACCCGCACTATCGGCGGTGCGCCCCGAGTGCATCCATCTCAGCGCAAAGCAGCCCGTCAAGCCGGAGAACGCGGTGCAGGCCACCGTTGCAGGGGTGTCGTACTTCGGGGACGTGCTGCAGTACGTCGTGCGCACCCGGACCAAGGACCTCCTGGTGCTGGTGCCCCGGACGAATCCCGAGCGATTCAAGGTCGAGGACCAGGTGTGGTGTTCCTGGGCCGCCGAGGACGTGTACCTCTTCTCGGCACGCCAGGCGAACATCGTGCTGGCGGCCCCCGCCGCCTCGGCGTGATTTGCTAAGTTCGGGATGACCAGCGTCACAACGAATAGGGGGAGACCATGACCAAACAACTTCGCATGCTCGCACCGGAGGCATTCCGCGAGCACCTCACGCGACGTGCCTTCGTCACCGGCGGCACTGCGGCCGCAGGTTTTGCGGTGCTGTTGACCGCGTGCGGTGGCTCCGACGACGCAGCTTCCGATGGTGGCGATTCGGCGGGTGAGGCTTCGGGTGACTACAGCCGGGTCATCAACAAGTCGTCGGGGTCGCTCGCGATGTATACGTGGGGTGACTACAACGACCCCGACATCGTCGGCGCCCTCGCAGAGAGCGAGCTCGGCGTGTCGATGAAGGTCGACTACTACCCGAGCAACGAGGACCTCATCACCAAACTGGCCGCGAGCAACGGCAACAGCGGCTTCGACATCGTCGTGCCGACCGGTCCGTACGTGCCGCAGATGATCGAGAAGGGGCTCATTCAGAAGCTCGATATGTCGAAGATCCCGAACTTCGGCAACATCGATGCCTCCTACGTTTCGCAGACATGGGACCCGAACAACGAGTATTCCGTCTGCAAGAACTGGGGCAGCACGGGCTACTTCTACAACAAGACGAAGATCACGCGGAAGATGGAGACGTGGCAGGACTTCATCGACGCGTGCATGAACGAGGGAAGCGGCGAATGCGCGATGATCGACACCGCCCCGAACCTCTGCGGTATGTGGTACTGGGCGAACGGCTACAACTGGAACGACCAGGATGCAGCCAAGCTCGATGCCTGCGAGAAGTTCCTCGTCGACGAGTTCGCGCAGCACATCAAGGCCTTCGACTCGTACCCGAGCACCAAACTGGCCGAGGGTGCGTACTCGTTGGCCATGGGCTGGAACGGTGACCTCCGTCAGGCGTACGTGCGAATCGCCGATGCGGGTGGAAACCCCGACGAGTGGGTGTGGGTCCTCGGAGCTCCCGCCACCGAACTCTGGATGGACACCTACTGCATCGCCGCCGGCGCACCCAATCCGGACGCGGCGCATGCGTGGATCAACTGGGAGCTCATCCCCGAAATCTCGATCAAGGATCTTCAGTACCACGGTTACAACACCGGTATGAAGGAAATCGATTCGCTCATCGCCGAGTTGGTGCCGGACCTCGAGCGGGGAGAGATGATCTTCTTCACGTCCGAGCAGGTGGCGACGTTCCAGACGCAGGAAATCACCCCGACCCTCGATCGAATGATCGACATCATGAACAAGGTGAAGGCGAAGGCCGGAGCCTGATCGAGGCCGCAGGGTGACGAACGGAGATACGGCGACGTGACCGCATCGGTCGCGCCGCCACCCCGTCGGTTTCGGTTCCGTGCGCCGCGCTTCGCGCTCGCACTGCCGTCGATCGTTTGGTACACGGCGTTCTTCGTCGTTCCGATCATCCTCGTCGTCGTCTATTCGTTCGGAACGAAGGACACCAGCAGGCTCGTCCCGGTCGATTTCGCGAACCCTTCGGCGTCCAGTTACGCCGAGGTATTCGACGAGACGTTCTTCCAGGTGTTCCGCAGCACCGTTCGTATCGCCATCACGGCGACGCTCCTGTGCCTGCTCATCGGTCTGCCGGTCGCGTATTTCGCGGCCTTCAAGGTGGGCGAGAGGTGGCGTGCCGTCGTCCTGGCGGCCGTGGTGGTGCCGAGCTTCACCAGCTTCCTCATCCGTACCGTCGCGTGGCGGATTCCGTTGGCGCCGAACGGAACGCTCTCGAAGTGGCTGCAGGACGTCGGGCTGATCGGCGAGGACGGCATCCAGATCCTGGAAACCGCGGCTGCAGTCCAGTTGGCGATCGTGTACAACTACCTCGGGTTCATGATCCTGCCGCTCTACGTTGCGTTCGATCGCATCGACGTACGACTGCGCGAGGCGAGCAAGGATCTCGGGGCGGGTCGGCTCGCGACGTTCTTCGGTGTCACGCTCCCGTTGGCCGGCCCGGGCATCGCTGCCGGCGTGTTGCTCACCTTCATCCCGATGTGCGGCGATTATGTAACGGCCACGGTGCTCGGCGGCGCGAAGGGAAACATGATCGGCGCGATGATCGCCTCTCAGTTCAACGCCGCACAGAACTGGCCGCTCGGTTCGGCGATGGCGGTCCTGATGATTGCCGCGGTGCTCCTCACGCTGATCGTCGGTACCGCGATCGTTTGGCTCGCACCGAAGGCGGCGGCATTGTTCGAGCCGGTGACGCGGTCGGTGCGGCGCGCGCGTGCATCGAGGCCGCGAAAGGTCGGCACCCAGCCGTCAACGAAGTCGGCGACGGCCGACGGTGTCATGCAGCGAGCCCTCGGAGTGTGGACGGGACTCGTTCTGGTCTTCCTCTTCATCCCGGTTGCACTCGTATTCCTGCACTCGTTCAACCGCGGCAATTCGTTCACGATCTGGTCGAGTGCGGTGAGCACGAAGTGGTGGGGCGAACTCTTCGATGGGGCGGTCTTCGTGCAGACCGCGCTGTCGTTCGCGGCGATCGTCGTATTGGCCGTATTGGCCCGGCGAATCCTGAAGCGCAGGACGCTCTTCGGTGGCAACTACGGCGCGTGGATCGTTCCGAGCGGTCTCGTGCTCGGACTCGTGGTGAACGGGCTCATGACCAGCTGGTATGCGAACCTCTTCGACTTCCCCGGGATCGGCGATGCAATCCGCAACTCGTTCCTCGCCGCGCTCGGAGCGACGTTCATTGCGGTGCTGCTCGGCGGTACGGCTGGTGTGGCGCTCGCGAGGCGACCCGGCACGTGGTCCACTGCCTTCATGGTGGTGGTGTTCCTCATCCTCGTCACGCCCGAGATCATGGAGGCCATCGCGCTCGCCACCTGGTTCCCTCGTCTCCAGGATCTCCCGATACTCGGACATGTTTTCACCGAAGGGTGGGGACCGTTCAACGGTGGCATGAACAAGCTCTGGGTGGGTCAGTCGATGTACGCATCGGCGGTGGTGACACTGATCGTGCGTGCACGCCTAGCCGGCCTCGACGAATCACTCGAACAAGCCGCCGGCGATTTGGGTGCCCCTCCCGGGCGGGCGTTCCGGCAGATCACACTGCCGTTGATCGCATCGGCGATGATCGCGGGAGGGTTGTTGTCGTTCGCACTGTGCCTTGACAACGCCGTCGTATCGACCTTGATCAGCGAGGCCGGTTCCACCACGTTCCCCGTCGCCCTCCTCGGGGCCACGCGGAGCACCATCAAACCGTTCTGGGGTGTGGGGGCAGTGAGTTTGTTCTTCGTGACGATGGCATCGCTCTGGTTCCTCGTGGTCGTCCTACGACGGGGTGGAGCCTCCGCGGGGAACATCGCTGCAACCCTCACCGGCAACTAGTCGATGCCCGGAGAATTCGTCGACGTCCGTCCGTGAGGCGCGTCGCCGTGGGCCCGGTGTCGGCTCCCGATTGGTTGCGCGCTGCGGTGCGGGCGGGAGGTTGCGACGTCGTCGAGTACCGGGATGCCGAGGCACTCGTCTGGGGTGACCCGCGCGGTGCCGACGAGTTCGGGTCGGTGCTGAAGGCTCATCCGCAGGTGGGCTGGGTACAGTTGCCGTTTGCGGGCATCGAGAACTTCGTGCGGTACCTCGATACGGAACGTGTCTGGACGAGTGGCAAGGGCGTCTATGCCGAACCGGTCGCAGAATTGTGCATGGCCTTCATGCTCGGCGGCCTGCGTCACGTCATCGGGTACTCGCGAGTGGGCGAGTGGACGGTCGACCACGGTAGGTACCTGCTCGGCGGAAGGATCGTCATCGTTGGCGGGGGAGGAATCACCCGATCCCTCGTGCGCATGCTGCAGGGGTTCAACACGCACATCACCGTCGTTCGGCGTCATCCGGAACCGATCCCTGGCGTGGCGAACGTGCTTCCACAGGGTGGGCTTCGTGCCGTGTTGCCGACCGCGGATGTCGTCGTCCTGGCGTGTGCGCTCACGCCCGAAACCACCGGTCTCATCGGTTCGACGGAACTTGCACTCATGAAGCCGGACGCGTGGCTCGTGAACGTCGGTCGCGGTCGATTGATCGTCACCGACCATCTCGTGGAAGCGCTACGTCAACGCAGCATCGGGGGTGCCACGCTTGACGTCACCGACCCCGAACCCCTTCCCAAGGAACATCCGCTCTGGACGCTCGACAACTGTCTCATCACGCCGCACATCGGGAACACGCGGGCGATGGCCGTGCCCCTTCTCTCCGAGCGCATCACGACCAACTGCCGCTTGTTCGCCGCCGACCGGCCGCTCGTCGGTCTTGTGGACGTCGCACTCGGGTACTGACATGACCGATCACTACGCCGTTCTCGGCGTGTCGCGTACGGCGTCGATTGCGGAGATTCGTCGCGCCTACCGCGACCGCATGCGCAGGGTTCATCCCGACTCCGCCGTCGCCGGTGCGTCCACCGCCGAGGTGACCCGGATAGCCGAGGCGTGGAACGTGCTGTCATCGCCTGTCCGCCGTGCCGCCTACGACCTACGGCTGGCACAGGGCAGTGCGGCCGGTGCTGGTGACGTCGCATCCCCGCAGAAGGCCGGTGACCATGTCGTTGATCCGGGACTCGATCGCGCGTACCCACCCGCCCGGTTCCCGTGGCGGTTCGTTCTCACGGTGATCGGTATCGGAGCCGCATTCCTCCTCATCCTGCACATCATGGGTGACCCGATGCCCGAGCGGCGCATCGACGGGTTGGTGACGGTGGGTTCATGTCTCGACTTCGACGATCTCGGCGCGGCATTCGAGGTGCCGTGCAGTGGGCCACACCAGGCGGTCGCACGCGAGCTGGTTCCGCTCGGCTCGCCGTGCGACAGTGACACGACGCAGGCACGCGACCGGCAGGGCATGGGCACGGTGTGCATCGAGCCCTAGCCGAGCCGCACGCGGTCACGGTCGAGCCGGCCCGAAGGTTCCGCTAGCCTCATCCGTCACCAAGGGCGATTAGCTCAGTCGGAAGAGCGCTACGTTCACATCGTAGAAGTCGTGGGATCGAGGCCCGCATCGCCCACCAGTCGGGGTCGTCGTGCGTCGCGCGCCATTCCTTCACCGTGGGCGGCCACTGCCTACTCTGTTACCCGTGGCGCGGAGTTGCGAGAAGTTCGGCTGTCGGCAGCGCGCCGACGTCGCGTTCGGAATCGACCGGATGGCGTGCGTGGTGTGGCTCGAGGCCTACGACGAGGACGAACCGCGGCATCTGAACAGGCTGTGCTCCGAGCACGCGGCCGGACTCACCTTGCCCCGCGGCTGGTCGTTCGACGACCGACGCGAGCGGAGTCCGAGGTTGTTCGTCGCCCCGCGCCCCGCACAAGAGGCGCAGCCCCCGGCGAAGGTGTCGTCGAAGCCACGTCGCAGGGCGAGCAACAAGACCGGCGCGGTGCCGCGTCGGACGAGCAGGGATGCCTCGGCGCCGATGAAGAGAATGGACGGTCCGGGGCTCTTTGACCCGACCGTTCCGCTGAACTCGCCGCAGCTCCTCCCGTTGCCGATGGTCATTCCAGTCGCCGGTGATGCGACGGTCGAAACGGTCGGTGACGCCGGGCGGGTCGAGCACGTCGAGCACGTCGAGCGCATCGAGAACGTCGAGCGCGTCCAATCGACGGCTGGTGCCGAGCGGCCGGCGTACGCTCCCAAGTTCGACCGGACGAGCGACGTCGGCGGTGCACTGAACGCCACCGGTCGGCTGCTTCGTCGCGCCTTCTCCAGTCAGATCAAGCCCGTCGTCACGGTGGAGGAGCAGCCGGCGTCCGACCTGCCGGAGCAGGGCGACCACCTCGACGACGTCAACCAGGGCGACCACGTTGAGTGAACGACGGTAGGTCGCGCACGCCCATGCTCCTACGCGCTTCGCTCACCACGACGGCATCGCCCGATGCAGTGCTCGGGCACGTCGCCCAACTCGACGATTATCCGTCGTGGATGTCGCTCGTTCACTCCGCATCTCGCGAGGCTGATTCAACGCCGCCGGCATGGAACGTGGAGCTGCGTGCGAGGGTCGGGCCGCTCGCGCGATCCAAACGTCTACGGATGGTTCGCACGGAGTACGTCGTCGGGGACACCTCGCGGATCGTCTTCGAACGCTCCGAGACGGATGGTCGTCGGCATGCGGCATGGCGGTTGGAGGTGACCGTCGGCCCGGCGAATGCCGCGGCGGGGGCGGCAGTGGACGGACGGACCGAACTCGTGATGACGCTGTCGTACGACGGTCGACTCTTCGTGTCGGTCGTCGAATCCATACTGCGTCAGAACGTCGAGGCGGGGCGGAAACGACTCGCCGAGTTGCTCGCGGCCTAGATGCTCCGCCGCGTGGAGAGCACCACCGGTTGACCCGCCGCCAACTGTCCGCACGCGGCGTCGATGTCGGTACCGCGATTGCGCCGGATGGTTGCGTTGACACCGCGATCGCGTAGACGGTCGGCGAAGCGCCGCACCCCCGCTGCATCGGTGCCGCGGGTCGGGAAGCCCGGTGTGGGGTTGAGGGGAATGAGGTTCACGTGGGCCGACGGCTTCAACGACAGGGCCAGCTTGGCGAGCTCGCCGGCGTCGCGCGCGGTGTCGTTGACTCCGGCGATGAGTGCCCACTCGAAACTGATCCGCCGGTTCTTCTCCCGGAGGTACTCACGGCAGGCGTCCATCAGGTCCTCGATGGGGTAGCGCTTGTTGATCGGCACGAGGTCGTCGCGCAGGTCGTTTCGGGCCGCATGCATCGACACCGCGAGATTGACGGGAAGCGGGCGGGTGGCGAGCGTGCGGATGCCCGGGATGATGCCCACGGTCGACACGGTTAGGTGCCGTGCCGAGATGCCGATGTCGTCGTGCAGTCGCTCGATGGCGGTCCACACCGCGGGCTCGTTGGCGAGTGGTTCACCCATGCCCATGAACACGATGTTCGCCACACGTTGCTTTCGTTGCCTGGCGTGGCGTGCCGCGCGAACGACCTGCTCGACGATCTCACCGGCGCTCAGTTGCCGACTGAAACCCGCCTGCCCCGTGGCACAGAAGCCGCAGGCCATCGCGCACCCCGCCTGCGTGCTCACGCAGACCGTGGCCCGGTCGGCGTAGTGCATGAGCACCGTCTCGATGGCATGGTTTCCGTCGACCAATTGCCAGAGGAACTTCACGGTGTCGCCCTTGTCGCTCGCGCTTTCGCGGACGAGGCGCAGGGCGGTGGGGAGTTCGCGGGTCAACCGTTCCCGCAGTGACGTGGAGATCGTGGTGATCTGGTCGACGTCCTGGAATTGTGCGTAGAGACCGCTCCACACCTGGTCGACGCGGTACGAGGGCTCGCCCGCCATCACCTCGGCGAGCCTGCTGCGGGTCGTGTCGTAGAGCGTTTCGGTCACGCCTTCAAGTGTGGCGCGGCCAAGCGCTCGTAGTCGGCCATGCGGGCCCGCAGTACGTCGAGCGACGCGGTCCAGAAGTCCTCGCGGGTCACGTCGAGACCGAACGACTGGCCGAGCTGCTCCGCCGAGTCCATTCCGGCACGGGAGAGCAGGTCGTCGTAGCCGTTGCGGAAGCGCTCGGGATCGCGCTTGTATTGCGCGTACAGCCCGAGACCGAACAGCAATCCGTAGGTGTACGGCCAGTTGTAGAAGTGGCTGCCGTAGTAATGCGGCTTCAGGATCCACATGTACGGATGCGCGGTCGCCTGGTCGATGCCGTCGCCGTAGGCGCGGTTCTGCGCGTCGCGCATCATGTCGTTGAACTCGCTGACTCCGAGCGTGCGGCGCTGCCGGCGCGCGAACACCTCGGATTCGAACAAGAACCGACTGTGGATGTCGACCACGACCTGCGCCGCACCCTGCAGATCGACGTCCAGCAATGCGAGGCGATCGTCGCCCTGCAAGCGCGACAGGCCTTCCTCGACGACGAGCGTCTCGCAGAAGATGCTCGCGGTCTCCGCGAGCGCCATCGGCAGGTTGCGCTGCATCGGCGTGCGGTGGGCGAGCTGAGTGTTGTGGTACGCATGCCCGAGCTCGTGTGCGGTGGTCTGTGCGGAGTCGACGCTGCCGCTCCAGTTGAGGAGGACGAGTGAACGGTCGTTGACGAACGACATGCAGAAGGCACCCCCAACCTTGCCCTCGCGTGGCTCGGCATCGATCCAGTGTTCGTTCAGGGAGCGGTCGACCAGTCCGGCGAGTTGCTCGCTGTATGCGCCGAATGCACCGCGGACGAGTCGTACGCCCTCGTCCCAGGAGATGTTGCTCGGTGCGAACGGGAGCGGCGCGAGCATGTTCCACCACGAGAGGCCGTTGGTGTCGCCGTTGAGTGCGCCCTTGACGCGGAGCCAGCGCCGGAAGTCGGGGAGCGAGGCGTGCACGGCCGACTGCATCGCGTCGAACGTCGGGCGGCTGACACTGTTGGCGTAGAGGGATGCATCGAGCGGCGACGTCCAGTGGCGACGGCGGTTCACGCTGTTGGCTTCTCCCTTGATCGCGTTCATCGCCGCCGCGCATGCCACACCGATCGACGGCCAGGCACGCATCTCTGCCTCGTAGGCGGCCTTGCGAACCCTCGCATCCGGGTTGCTGGCCAGACCGCGCACCGCGGCCATCGGCAGGTCCTGTGCGCCATCGGGGAGCTCCACTCGCGTCTTCAACTGCGACGTCACGTCAGCTTGTAGACGACCCCAGGCGGAGGATCCGGTGGTCGACAATTCCGAGTAGAGGTTCTCCTCGGCTTCGCTCATCTGGTGCTCGGCTCGTGCCTGCAGGCGACGCAGCGGACCGGCGTGTTCGCGGGCCTGGTCGCTGACTTCCGCCAGGGCGTCCGCACCGAGGGCGGCCACCCACTCGGCGAGCCGCGCCGTAAGCGGCGAAAGTTTCGACTCCATCACCTCGAGCTCGGAGAGGAGTCCCTGCGCCTTTTCGTTCCGCGAATCGGTGCTGACCGTTGCGTAGACGTACGCAGCAAGGATGTTGCTGGCCTCGGCCACGGCGTTGAAGAAACTGATCACCGCATCGGCGGCGACCGCGTCGTCGGCGGACGGCTTGCGGGGCTCGGTTCCGCGGACATCGTGCTCGTCGAAGAGCGACGTCAAACGGCCGACATCGGCACCGAGACGTTCCATCGAGTCGGTGAACGAGCGGGCATCGAACGATTCGTGGACGTCGGCGACGCTCCATCGTGGGAGTG
Source organism: Ilumatobacteraceae bacterium (assembly GCA_044344715.1). Taxonomy (GTDB): domain Bacteria; phylum Actinomycetota; class Acidimicrobiia; order Acidimicrobiales; family Ilumatobacteraceae; genus F1-60-MAGs027. Next base: position 26,374 of record JBIJCI010000016.1, read on the forward strand.
CAGGTGTATCGGTCATGCAGTGAAACTACTGGCGCCTGGTGTCAGCGCGGTGATGCGGGGGTGATCGATCCGATGAAGACGTCGTCATGGTGGGCGACGTTCAGGCCCAGCGACTCGTAGAGACGGATCGCCGCTGCGTTGTCGCCCGCGACGTAGAGCATGCCGCGCCGGAGGCCGAGGTTGGCCAGGTATCCGAAACCCGCGATCGTCAGGGCACGACCGAGCCCCTTGCCGTGGTGCGCCGGGTCGACGCCGATCACGTAGATTTCCCCGACCGGTGCGGAATTGTCGTCCGGCGACGTGCCGTGGTCGTGGTCGTAGCCACCCGCGTGCACCTTGGTCCAGCAGAAGCCGGCGATCCGGCCGCCGATCTCGTGGATGAGGAAGCCCTCCGCATCGAACCAGGGTTCCGACATTCGTTCCGTCAGGACCTCCCTGGTCCAGTCGCCCTGCTCCGGATGCGCGGCGAAAGCCCTGGCGTTGACGTGCAGCCACTCATCCTCGTCGACCCCGGGTCGGAACGAACGTGTGGAGAATCCGTCGGGTACGCGATGCACGGGTACGAGCGGCAGCGCACAACGCATGTGCAGGAGCGGCGCCGCCTGGCGCAGACCGTACGCCGCGGCGAGCGAACGCTCCTCGGCCGTCGACTCGCACACGAACCACCGAACGGTGCCCCCGCCGTTTCGTGTGACCTCGGTCAGCGCAGATTCGAGGTCGGCCCGGGCGACGTGGTCGCGACTACGCAACACCCACCCGCGGTTGATTCGCGAGATGTCCAGACGCGACACGGCGAAAGGCTACTGAGGCCGCCCCGTGCGGGTGTGCCCGGCGAGGCGCTGCGATTACCGTGGGCGCGTGGCGGCTCGGAGGACGACGAAGACTCCTGCACGGCGAACCGTGGCGAAGCGACCGCAGCGTCCGAAGAAGGCCGAGCTCCCCGCCCGGGCACTGCTGATCCTGCGTGAGTTGAAGCGTGATCATCCGGTTGCCGTCTGTGAACTCACCCACGAGACGCCGTTCCAACTGCTCGCGGCGACGATCCTCTCCGCCCAATGCACGGACGCACGGGTCAACATGGTGACGCCGAACCTCTTCGCTGCGTATCCCGACGCGGCAGCCCTCGCCGTCGCCGACGTGTCCGACGTCGAGCGCATCGTTCGCTCAACGGGCTTCTACGGATCGAAGGCAAAAAATCTGATCGGCATGGCCAACGCCGTAATGTCCCGTTTCGGTGGTGACGTGCCGAGGGCCATCGAGGACCTCGTTACGTTGCCCGGGGTCGGACGCAAGACGGCGAACGTGCTGCGCAGCGTCGCGTTCGGGCTGCCCGGCCTTCCCGTCGACACCCACGTGTTGCGTTTGTCGAAGCGGCTCGGGCTCACCCGCGACGAGGACCCGGTGAAGGTCGAGATGCAGCTCAATGCACTGTTGCCGCCCGAGGAGTGGGGAGGGTTCAGCCTGCGGATGATCCTGCACGGACGTCGGGTGTGCGACGCACGTGCCCCGAAGTGCGGCGAGTGTCGCCTGGCAACCGTCTGTCCGTCGCGCCGGTAGTCGGTCGCGACCTAGCCTTCCCCGCATGGCGAGCGACCGGTCCCGTGACGACGCCAGCGCAGCAGCCGAGCTCGCCGCCCTGGTCGACGCGGTGGAATCCTGTCGCTCGCGACTCACCTCGTTGGCGGAACGCCGGAATGCCGCCTCGCGCGGCAAGGACGACGACGCCGACTCGCTACTGGTGGCGATCTACGAAGCCGAGCGCGGGCTCTCCACGGCGATACGACTCCTGCAGCGTGCGGTACGTACGGCCCGCTAGGGGCACTTAGCCTTGACGCGTGGATCGCTACCCGCGGCGCGACGATCTGCGCGAGATGCAGGGTTACCACTCCCCGCAGGTTGCGGCTCGGGTGAGGCTCAATACCAACGAGTCGCCGATCGAACCGCCGGACGAGTTCGTCGCGGCGCTGGCCGATGCGGTTGCCGATGTGCGGTGGAACCGTTATCCCGACCGGTCCGCCCGAGAGTTGCGCACGGCCATCGGTGCCACGCACGGCGTCGGACCGGAGAACGTGTTCGTTGCCAACGGCAGTAACGAGGTACTGCAGGCGGTGCTGCTCGCCTATTCGGGGGCGGGTCGCGTCGTCGCGACGTTCGAACCGACGTACCAACTGCACTCGCACATCGCGCGGGTTGCCGGCGCAACCGTGGTGCACGGTAGGCGGAACGTCGACTTCACGCTCGATGCATCCGAGGTTCGGCGGGTGTGCGACGAGTCCGCACCGAGCGTCACCTTCCTTTGTTCACCCAACAACCCGACGGGGATGGCAGAGACACCCGATGTCGTCTCCGCGGCGGTCGAACGGACACCGGGTGTCGTGATCGTCGACGAGGCGTACGCCCAGTTCTCCCCGTACAGCGCGATGGCACTGGTCGACGACTCGGGGCGTCTCGCGGTCAGTCGCACGTTCTCCAAGACGTGGTCGATGGCGGCGCTGCGACTCGGCTACCTGATCGCGCCGAAGTGGATGGTCGCCGACCTCGAGGTGGTGACGCTTCCGTACCACCTCGACGCCCTGAAACAGCGGGCCGGACTGCTCGCACTGCACCACGTGGCCCGGATGGAGTCGGGCGTTCGGATGATCGTGGCCGAACGGGAGCGATTGACCGCCGCCATGCGGCGTCTGGCGCTCACGGTGTGGCCGAGTCAGGCCAACTTCATCCTCTTCCGACCGCACGACCTGCGGGGGAGTGCGGTGTGGCAGGGGCTGCTCGATTCCGGAGTACTCGTGCGGGACTGTTCGTCGTGGGAGGGTCTCGGCGACTGCCTCCGAGTGACCGTCGGTACCGCCGAGGAGAACGATGCCTTCCTCGGTGCGTTGCGCCGCGTCGTGGCGGCGCGAGACTAGACGTCATGACCCGCTCAGCGAACCGGTCGCGATCCACGAAGGAGACATCGGTCGACGTGCACATCGACCTCGACGGTCCGGCATCCACCACGGTGTCGACGGGAATCCCCTTCTTCGACCACATGCTCGACCAACTCGGCAAGCACGGCGGTTTCCGGCTCGACGTGCGGGCCACCGGCGACCTGCACATCGACACCCATCACACCATCGAGGATGTCTCCATCGCCATCGGCGAGGCCTTCCGCGAGGCGCTCGGTGACAAGTCGGGGATCCGTCGCTTCGCCAGCGGATCGTTCCCGCTCGACGAGGCGCTGATCGATGTGTCGCTCGACCTGAGCGGGCGCCCGTTCGTGGCGTGGGACGTCGACTTGCCCGAGTGCCTGCCGCTCGGCAGTCCGCCGTTCGACCCACAGCTCGCGGAGCACGCCGTTTCCTCGTTCGCGAACGCCGCCGCCATCACCCTGCACGTGCGGAAGCAATCGGGCACGAACGTGCACCACATCATCGAGGCGACGTTCAAGGGGCTGGCACGCTGCCTGCGTGATGCCGTCAGGATCGAGTCGTCAGGAGTGCCCTCGACCAAGGGCTTGCTCTGATGTCGGCGCCGCTGATCGCGGTGCTCGACTACGGCATCGGCAACCTCCGTTCGGCACAGAAGGCGTTGCAGAAGGTCGGTGGCGATGCGCGCCTCACCAACGACCTCGCACTCATCCGTGACGCCGGGGCAACGGTGCTTCCCGGTGTCGGCAACTTCGGTGCCTGCATGACGGCATTGCGAACCAGCGGTCTCGCCGATGTCGTGTACGAGCGCATCGCCGTCGGGCGGCCCTTCCTCGGAATCTGTGTGGGGATGCAGATGCTGTTCGATTCGAGCGACGAGAGCCCCGGCGTGCCGGGCCTCGGTGTCATCCGGGGTGCCGTCCGTTACCTCCCGTCGACGGTGAAGCGGCCGCAGATGCAGTGGAACCGTCTGTCGGTACGCGCGGAGGATGCCGCACTGTCGGGACTGCCCGCCGAGCCGTGGATGTACTTCGTCCACTCGTTGCACTGCATGCCGGACGACCCGACTCTTGTGATTGCCACCACCGACTACGGATGCGAGGTCACCGCGGCGGTGCGTCAAGGCAGCGTGGTCGCCGTGCAATTCCACCCGGAGAAGTCGGCCACCGATGGTCTCGCATTCCTGCGCACTTTCGTCGAATCGGCCGGGGGCTGACGTGCAGCTCTATCCGGCCATCGATCTTCGCGCCGGTCGTGTTGTGCGACTCGAGCAAGGGGACTTCGGTCGCGAGCAGGTGTACGGGAGGGACCCGCTCGAGACCGCCCGGCTGTTCGTCGAACACGGTGCCGAGTGGATTCACATCGTCGACCTCGATGCGGCCAAGGGTGACGGCAACAACCGTCGTGTCGTCGCGGATATCGCCCGCGCACTCGGGGCTCGCGTGAGGATCCAAACGGGTGGTGGTGTTCGTTCGATCGACGACGCGCAGCAACTATCCGATGCCGGAGTTGCACGGGTGGTCATGGGCTCGGCGGCCGTGCGCGACCCGGGACTGGTCGATGCGGTTGCGACGGTGATCGACGTGGCGGTCGGCCTCGACCATCGCAACGGCGAGGTCGCCGTTGACGGATGGTTGCACGGCTCTGCGCTCACGCTCGACGTCGCCGTGACGCGGTTCCCAGCCGCGACGACCTTCGTCATCACCGACATCTCGCGCGACGGCATGCTCTCGGGTCCCGACGTGGCGGGGTTGGTCGACGTCGCGGCGCGAACGACCACGCCGATTATCGCCAGTGGTGGTGTCGCCGATCTCGACGACCTGCGGGCACTGCGCGACGCACGGGTGCTCGCCGGAGCCATCGTCGGCAAGGCCATCTACGAGGGACGCTTCACCGTGGGCGACGCCGTCGGAGTGTTGCGCGGATGACCGTGGACCGGGTGTCTGCAAGGGCCGCAACGTTCGCGCGGGTGATTCCCTGCCTCGATGTGACCGACGGCAGGGTGGTGAAGGGCGTCAACTTCGTCGGACTGCGGGATGCCGGCGATCCCGTGGAACTCGCGGTGCGGTACGACGCCGAAGGTGCCGACGAGGTGGTCTTCCTCGACATCACCGCGTCGAGCGACCGGCGCAACACGATGGTCGACGTCGTTTCGCGGGCCGCCGAGCAGCTGTTCATCCCGCTCACCGTCGGAGGCGGTGTGCGTGATGCGGCGTCCGCCCGGTCGCTCCTGCGCGCGGGTGCCGACAAGGTGAGCGTCAACTCCGCGGCGGTCGTGCGTCCGCAGATCATCCGCGAAATCGCCGACGAGTTCGGGAGCCAGTGCGTGGTCTGCGCAATCGACGCCAAGCGAACCGCCGGCGGCTACGAGGTGTACGTGAACGGTGGCCGCACGGCCACCGGTATCGATGCGGTCGCATGGGCGCAGCAGGCCGCCTCGCTCGGAGCGGGCGAGATACTCCTTACATCCATGGATCGGGACGGCACCCGCAACGGATTCGAACTCGAACTGACCCGGGCGGTTGCCGGTGCGGTCGACGTGCCGGTCATCGCCAGTGGTGGGGTCGGAGCGCTCGACCACCTCGCCGACGGAGTCCTGCTCGGCGGTGCGGATGCAGTACTCGCGGCGTCGATCTTCCACTTCGGTGAGTTCACGATCGCGGATGCCAAGCGGGCGATGATGGGCCGTGGTGTTCGCCTGCGTCCCCCGCGCTGATCCTGCCGGGTTCGCACGGTCTGCCGGCGCGGCACGTCGGTAGCCTTTCCGAAATGTCGGGCGACGAAAAACTTCCGATCAAGATGCTGAACGATCGGTTGCTCGTTCGCATTCCCTCGACCGACGGAGAACGCCGCTCATCGGGTGGAATCCTCATCCCCGCCACGGCCCAGGTCGCGAAGCGACTCATCTGGGCCGAGGTGGTCGCCCTCGGGCAGAGCGTCCGTGCTGCCGAGGTGGGGGACAGGGTCTTGTTCAGTCCCGATGACCGGTACGAAGTCGAGGTCGGTGGAAACGACTACATCATGTTGCGTGAGCGCGACCTGCACGCCGTCGCTGCCTCGCGTATCGAGGCGAGCACCGGCCTGTACCTCTGAGGTCGTCGGTGCACACATCGCCAAGCCGCGAAGAGTTCAGGACCCTTGCTGCCGCGCACGGGGTGGTGCCGGTATGGACCGAGGTGCTCGCCGACCGCCACACGCCGGTCGGGGCGTTCCTCGCCCTGGTCGGCGACGAGCCGGGATTCCTGCTCGAGTCGGTGGAGCACGGCGAGCGCTGGGCACGGTTCAGCTTCGTCGGCTGCCGTCCGCGTGCGGAACTCTCGCTCGTCAACGGCAAGGTGCTCGCCTCCGGTGCGGTGCCTGCATCCGTACCGCTCGACCGGGGGTTCCTCGCCGCGCTCGAAGCCATGCTCGACGCTCACCGTGCACCGGTCATCGCCGGATTGCCGCCACTGCAGGGTGGGATGATCGGTCACGTCGGGTACGACGTCGTCCGCGAAATCGAGCATCTCCCCGACGCCCCGGCGGACGACCGCGGCATTCCCGACGCGATCATGTCGATGATCGGATCGCTTGCGGCATTCGACCACTGGCGCCAGCGCGCCTACCTGATCGAGAGCGTTCCGACCATCGGCAAGACCGTGGCGGAACTCGACGCCGCATACGACGCCGCTTGTGCGGCGGTCAAACGGATGGCCGACGATCTCGCGAGGGCAACGCCCGGCGACTCGGTGGCTCCGCCGCTCGGCAACGATGCGCCGATCGCGGCGCAATCGTCGATGGCGGGAGGTCGTTACCAGGACGCCGTGCGGATCGCGAAGGAACACATCGTCGCCGGGGACATCTTCCAGGTGGTGCTGTCGCAGCGCTTCGACGTGCGGCTCGGCGCCGACCCGTTCGATTTCTACCGCGTCCTTCGGCAGGTGAACCCGAGTCCGTACATGTACTTCGTTCGGCACGAATCCTTCACCATCGCCGGAAGCTCCCCCGAGCCGCTCGTACAGGTGCGCGACGGCCGTGTGATCAGTCGACCAATCGCGGGTACCCGCAAGCGTGGGCGCGACGACGAGCACGACCGACGACTCGCCGGAGAGCTCGCGGAGAACCCGAAGGAACGCGCCGAGCACGTCATGCTCGTCGATCTCGCGCGCAACGACGTGGGACGGGTCGCCAGGTTCGGCACGGTAAAGGTCGACGAGCTGATGACGCTCGAGCGCTACAGCCACGTCATGCACCTGACCTCGCAGGTGTCGGGTGAGCTGCGCGAGGGACTCGGTCCGATCGACGTCCTCCGCGCCACGTTGCCGGCCGGAACGGTGAGCGGGGCGCCGAAGGTTCGGGCGATGGAGATCATCGATGCGCTCGAGCCGCTGCGAAGGGGCCCGTATGCCGGCATCGTCGGGTACGTCGACTTCAGTGGCAACCTCGATGCTGCGATCGCCATCCGCACGATGTTCGCCCGGGGTGACGATGCGTGGTTCCAGGCCGGAGCCGGAATCGTTGCCGACAGCGACCCCGACGACGAGGACCTGGAGTGTCACAACAAGGCGGCGGCACTGCTTGCCGCTGTGCCGGCGGCCCGCCGGATGACGGAACAGCGCCGGGGCGGCACGTGATCAGGCGTGACGTCATCACGGTAGGTGGCGCCGACGCACGTGGATACCTGCACTCGCAACTGAGCAACGATGTCGCATCGCTGACGGTCGGGGCATCGGCGTACTCGTTCATCCTCGAGCCGACGGGGAAGTTGAGCGCCCTGGTGCGCGTGCGGTGCAGCGACGACGATTGCTTCGTGCTCGACGTTGACGAGGGCTGCGGAGCGTCGACGCTGGCGCGCCTCAACAAGTTCAAGATTCGGGTCACGTGCGAATTCGAGCTGTCGACGCAGGAGGTCGTGACACTCCGCGGTCTCGATGCCGCGGCGCGGAAGTCGGCACTCGGCGTTCCCGGTGCAGTCGCCGCATGGCGGCCCGATGACGGCGCAGTCGACGTCTTTGGGGCGGAGGTGCCGACGGTCGGTGGAGATACCGACGCTCGGCAGTACCACGAGGAGCGGGTGCGCTGCGGGTGGCCGATCTTCGGTGTGGATATCGACACGGATACCATCCCTGCCGAGTCGTCCTTGGTCGATGTTTGCGTGTCGTTCACCAAGGGCTGCTATCCGGGCCAGGAGTTGGTGGAACGCATGGACAGTCGGGGGAGCACGGCCCCGCGACGGCTCATGCGTCTACCCGCGCAGCCGGCCACCGGTTTGCCCAGGGTCGTTGCTGGTGGGGAGTACCTATTGAACGGCACTGCGATCGGTCGCTGTACCTCGGTGGCAGGCGACCATGCACTCGTCATGGTTGCGAGAGCACACCTCGGTGACGTCGAGGGACCCGCCAACTCGTAGGCTTTTTCGAACATATGGCTTACGTATACGC
>JBIJCI010000017.1:0-33703 GCA_044344715.1 Ilumatobacteraceae bacterium
TCCTCGGAACTCCCCGCGATATCGACGCGGCACGGGCCATGTTGCGTCGGCTCTCTGCGCGCACGCACCTCGTGCATACGGCCGTGTGCGTTGCCCGCGGTGAACTACCCGTCGACGGGGCCCCGCCACACGGGGCTGCAGCGTCGCCGAGCGCACCCGCCACGGCAATCGACACGGCCGCCGTGACGATGGGGCCGATCGACCCCGACCCGCTCGAGCGGTACCTGGCGACGGGTGAGTCCATGGACAAAGCGGGGGCGTATGCGGTGCAGGGCGGGGCGGCAATCTTCGTCGAACGGGTCTCCGGGCAGCTCACCACGGTGGTGGGGCTACCCGTCCGCCTCGTTGAACGACTCCTTGGTCCGTACGGGTTGTTGCCCGGCGGGCCCCGCCCCTAGCATTAGCACTCGCCACGGGAGAGTGCTAACGGCCTCCCCGGGGTGTCAGATAGCCCGTCTCCCCCGGGAGACCCGCACGAAAAGGAACAATCATGAACCTGAAGCCCCTCGATGACCGAGTCGTGGTGAAGCCCTCCGAGGCCGAACAAACCACCGCCTCGGGTCTCGTCATCCCCGACACCGCCAAGGAAAAGCCCCAGCAGGGCACCGTGCTCGCCGTCGGTCCTGGTCGCTGGAGCGACGCCGAAGGCAAGTACTTCCCGCTCGAGGTGAAGGTCGGTGACACCGTCCTCTACAGCAAGTACGGCGGCACCGAGGTCACCCACAAGGGTGACGACCTCCTCATCCTCACCAGCCGCGACGTGCTGGCGATCGTCTCGAAGTAACCACGAAAGAACAGGAACAAGAACATGGCCAAGTTGCTCAAATTCGACGAAGAAGCACGCCGTGCACTCGAAGCCGGCGTCAACAAGCTGGCGGATGCCGTCAAGGTGACGCTCGGACCGAAGGGTCGCAACGTCGTCCTCGACAAGAAGTTCGGTGCGCCGACGATCACCAACGACGGTGTGTCGATCGCCAAGGAGGTCGAACTCGAGGATCCGTTCGAGAACATGGGTGCCCAGCTGGTGAAGGAGGTCGCCACCAAGACGAACGACGTCGCCGGTGACGGAACCACCACCGCCACGGTGCTCGCCCAGGCGATGGTCAGCCACGGCATGCGCAACGTCGCAGCCGGTGCCAATCCGATGGGCCTGAAGCGCGGCATCGAAAAGGCCGTCGCGGCGGCCGTCGACTCGCTCAAGTCGCAGTCCAAGGAAGTCGACGACAAGGGCGACATCGCCAACGTCGCGACCATCTCGGCCGCCGACGCAGCAATCGGCAAGGTCATCGCCGATGCAATCGACAAGGTCGGCAAGGACGGCGTCGTCACGGTGGAGGAGTCGAACACCTTCGGTATCGAACTCGAGTTCACCGAGGGCATGCAGTTCGACAAGGGCTACCTGTCGCCGTACTTCGTGACCGACCAGGACCGCCAGGAAGCCGTGCTCGAAGAGCCGTACATCCTGTTCCATTCGGCGAAGGTGTCGACCGTGCAGTCGATGCTGCCGTTGCTCGAGGCCGTGATGAAGACCGGTAAGCCGCTCCTCATCATCGCCGAGGACGTCGAGGGCGAAGCGCTCGCGACGCTGGTGGTGAACAAGATCCGTGGCACCTTCAACTCGACCGCCGTCAAGGCGCCGGGCTTCGGCGACCGCCGCAAGGCGATGCTGCAGGACATGGCCATCCTCACGGGAGGCCAGGTCATCAGCGAAGAAGTCGGCCTCAAGCTGGAGAATGCCGGTCTCGACCTGCTCGGTCGTGCCAAGCGCGTCATCATCGACAAGGACAACACGACCATCGTCGACGGTCACGGTGACAAGAACGAGGTCAACGGTCGGATCAGCCAGATCAAGACCGAGATCGACAACACCGACAGCGACTGGGATCGCGAGAAGCTCCAGGAGCGCCTCGCCAAGCTCGCCGGCGGAGTTGCCGTCATCAAGGTCGGCGCTGCCACCGAGGTGGAGCTCAAGGAGAAGAAGCACCGTATCGAGGACGCCGTCTCTGCCACGCGTGCAGCAATCGAGGAAGGCGTGGTCGCCGGTGGCGGCACCGCCCTCGTGCGTGCGCGCCCCGCAGTGTTGAAGGTCGTCGAGTCGCTCTCGGGCGACGAGGCCACCGGTGCCCGCAGCGTGTACGACTCGCTCGTCGCCCCCGCCCGTCACATCGCCGACAATGCCGGCATGGAAGGTGCGGTTGCGGTACAGCAGGTGGAATCCGCCAAGGGCAACATCGGTCTCAACGCAGCAACCGGCGAGATGACCGACCTCGTGAAGGCCGGCATCATCGACCCGGCGAAGGTCACGCGTGCGGCGCTGCAGAATGCGGCGTCAATTGCGGCCCTCGTCATCACCACCGAGTGTCTCGTGGCCGACAAGCCCGAGAAGGCCGGAGCCGCACCCGCCGGAGGCGGAATGCCCGGCGGTGGCATGGGGATGATGTAACGACTCATTCCGCATCGCGGAACGAACAACCGAGATACGAGTTAACGGTCGCCTTCGAGCGCGCCAATCACGGCGCCATGGAGGCGACCGTTGCTCGTTATGAGGGAGTCGGCGCGCCAATCCCGTGTTCCGTGCCGGTCGGACCACGCACCTCCGGCCTCGTCGATGATGGCGGCGATGGCGGCGATGTCGTACGGTCCGAGCCCGATCGCGTCGACGGCAAGGTCCAACGCTCCCTCGGCAACCAGCATGTGCTGCCAGAAGTCGCCGTAGTTGCGGAGTCGTGAGACCGAACGCTGCACGGCGTCAAGTTGTGCGGCCCTTCCCACGCGATGCCACGACGCGCCAGCGCTGATGCTTGCGCTCGCGGACCGTAGTTCGGTGACCGGACTGGTGCGCAGCACGCGCACCGTCCCACCCGGGTCGCTGCAGTTGGCGCCGAGACCGCGGGCCGCCCACCAACGCCGACCGAGTGCGGGCGCCGAGACGACACCGAGTACCGGAACCCCGTCCTCGACGAGCGCAATGAGCGTCGCCCACACCGGTACGCCCCGTACGAAGTTGCTCGTTCCGTCGATCGGGTCGACCACCCACTGTCGTGTGGCCCCGGCCGGGCCGACCACGCCGTGTTCCTCGCCGTACAACGAGTAGTGGGGTCGCTCGGCACGCAGCAGCGAGGCGAGTGCCGATTCGGTCGAGCGGTCGATCTCGGTGACCTCACTGTCGTCGGCCTTGCGCTCGACCCCGAATGCACGGCCGAGGAAACCTGGCATGGCAACTCCGTCGGCCACGTCGGCCGCACGCAAGGCGAGCCTGAGGTCGTCGGGTAATCCGCTCACTTCGTGGCGAGCACTTCGCGGGCCGATCGTTCGACACCGGCCGCGTCGAGTCCGAGCTTGGCGAGGATGACGTCAGGCTTGGCGTGCGGGATGAATCGCGTCGGCAGGCCGAGCACCCTGATGATCGGCGTACGGGACGGTGCTACCGCGGTGATGGCGTCGGCGAGGAGGAAGCCGATTCCTCCGTCACGGATCCCGTCCTCGAGGGTGAGCACGCAGCGGTGCGCCGCGGCGTCACGGATCATCGCGTCGTCGGCGGGTACGCAAGCCCGAACGTCCCACAGCGTCGCCGGCACGTCGTCGCGGGCGAGTGCTGCGACGGCTTCCTCGGCGGCTGCCACCATCTTGCCGACGGCGAGGATGCACAGACCCTTCCCGGGGTCCGCGGACATCCGCCGTGCATTGAGACCGCTCCCGACTTCCCGTTCCGCGACCTGTCGTGCGTTGCCCTTGGGATAGCGGATGACCACCGGACCCGTCTCGGCGAGCGAGAGCGCGTCGTGCAACATCTGCTGCAGATCCTGCACGCTCGACGGAGCAAGCACGCGCATGCCCGGCACCTTCGACAGCAGTGCCATGTCGTAGACGCCGTGGTGGCTCGGGCCGTCGTCGCCCGTGACACCAGCGCGGTCGAGACAGAACACCACGGGCAGTCGGTGCAATGCAACGTCGTAGACCAGTTGGTCCCATGCGCGATTGAGGAAGGTGGAGTAGATCGCCACCACCGGTCGCATGCCACCCATGGCAAGTCCGGCCGCGAACGTGACTGCATGTTGCTCGGCGATGCCGACGTCGAAGTACCGGTCGGGGAAGCGGGACTGGAACGTGATGAGCCCGGTTGGCCCGGGCATTGCCGCGGTGATCGCCACGATTCGCGGGTCGCTCTCGGCTTCCTTCACGAGCGCGTCGGCGAACGCCTGCGTGTACCCGGTTGGCACCGCCTTCGGGGGGCCGTTCACCGGATCGAACACCGGGGCATCGTGCAGGTGCTTCTCGTCGTCATCCTCGGCCGGCGGGTAACCGCGACCCTTCTGGGTGATGACATGCACGACGATCGGTCCCTCCTCGGAACGCGTGGCGGCAGCGCTGAGTGCATGCTCGAGCTCGGCGAAATCGTGCCCGTCGACGGGGCCCACGTAGCGGACACCGAGTGCTTCGAAGAATGCCGTGGGCTGCAGATACTCACGGATACCCGCCTTGATCGCCTCGAGCCCCCGCTCTGCCTGCGGTCCGACCACCGGCAGGTCGTGCAGCCACTTCTCCAGACGGCGTTGCCTGCGCACGTAGACCGGGTTCAACCGGAGGTTGGTGAGGATGCGTGACATGCGCCGAGTGACACGATCGTGCGGACGTGGTAGGTCGGTGGTCTCGTCGAGCGGATGCGGTTGGTGCGTGAGGTTCGACACCGTAGGGGCGTACGAGCGACCATTGTCGTTCAGCACGATGATGACACGGCTCCGCGAATGCCCGAGATTGTTGAGCGCCTCGTACGCCATACCTCCGGTGAGTGAGCCGTCACCGATGATCGCCACCACGTGGCGGCGGTCGGGCAACCGTCCCGCATCCCGCGCCACCGCCATGCCGTGGGCGTAGGACAGCACCGTCGATGCATGACTGTTCTCGATGAAGTCGTGGATGCTCTCCTCGCGGCTCGGATACCCGGAGATCCCGCCGGCCTGTCGGAGTTGACCGAAGCCGCCGCGACGACCGGTGACGATCTTGTGCACGTAGGCCTGGTGCCCGGTGTCCCACAGGATCGCATCGCGGGGCGATTCGAATACCCGGTGCAGGGCGAGGGTCAGCTCGACCGCACCGAGGTTCGACCCGAGGTGCCCGCCCGTCTCCGCCACGGCCGCCACGATGAAGTCACGGATCTCACCGGACAGTTCGGCAAGCTGGTCGTGGCTCAGCCCGCGCAGGTCACTCGGCTGGCGGATATCGGCGAGCGCCATGGCGCCTAGAACGCTAGCCCTGCCGCGCTGCAAGGCGCCCTTGGTTCCACACGTGCAACCGTGCGCCGATCCAGTATCCGATGGCGAATACGAGGATGCCGCCGAGCCCGTCGATCCAGAAGTGGTTGCCGGTGATCACGATGCAGGCGAGCGTGAGCAAGGGGTACACGAGCATCGCCAAACGTACGATTCGCCGCCGCGCGAGCGGGTACATCGCAAAGACGCACCACGTCGCCCAGCCGATGTGCAGCGACGGCATCGCCGCGTACTGATTGGAGATCGATGCACCCGCTCCGCGGTCGAAGGCCCACGGGCCGCCGAACTCCTTGATGGTGTCGACGAAGCCGAAGCTCTCCGCACCGTTGTAGTTGCGCAACTCGTGACCGATGCACCGCGCTCCGAAACCGCTCGGGGGGCACGGCGCGTCGAGGAGACGCGGTGGCATCAACGGGAAGAATGCGAACCCGATGATCGCGAGGGCGGTCATCGCAGCGAGGCAGTTGCGCCACAGACCGAACACGGCGGGACGAAACAAGAAGAGCGCGACGAACACCGCGAGCGTCACGAAGAAGTGGGCCGTGCCGTAGAACACGTTGAAGAACTTGACCAGACCGACGTGCGGGAGGAACCAATCCTGGATGGTCTCCTCGTGGTAGAGCCCGAGCGCCCGCTCGACACGGATGACGCGCATCGCGTTGAGGAAGGCCTCCACGGGAATCTGACTGCCGGATACCAACGCCGATCCGAAGAGGTTGCGCACCAGCGAGTAGATGCCGTAGAACACCGCGACGATCAGGGCTTCCTTCCACCAGAGCGTGCGATGTTCGCGCTCGGCAGCGACCTGCGTCACGCGACGAGGCTACCGAGGACGGCGCCGTGCGAACCGCCCCGTTGCCCCGCGACCCCATCGGTAGGCTCTCGCCATGCCGAACCCCGATTCCTTGCTCGTCGAACCCGACGTACTCTCGCGCGTGCTCGTGCGCGGACGCTCCACCGGTGCCGAATTCTCCGAGGTCTTCGTCGAGGACAAGCGTTCCACGTCGGCCGGACTCGACGACGGGAAGATCGAGCAGGTGTCCAGTGGTCGCGACCGCGGTGCGGGTATCCGTGTCGTGAAGGGCGACACCACCGGTTTCGCCCATACGAGCGACCTGAGCGAGAAGGGTCTCCTGGCGGCGGCGGAAGCCGCTGCCGCGGCGGCATCGCGGGGCGGGGGTGGCGTGAACACCGTCGCGCTGCGTTCCGTCGTCAGGCATCCGGTCAACACGATCGAAAAGTGGCCCGACGAGGTGGCCAAGCGGGACAAGGTCGACCTGCTGCAGCGGGTCGACGTCGCGGCCCGTTCGGTGAACAAGGCCATCGTGCAGGTGTCTGCCGGCTACGGCGACTCCCGCAAGCGCATCCTCATCGCCAACAGCGACGGGGTGCTGGCGGCCGACGAGCAGGTGCGCACGCTCCTTCGGGTCAGCGTCGTGGCGAGCGGCGACGGCGGGATGCAGACCGGTTACCAGTCGCTCGGCCACACGATCGGCTTCGAGGTGTTCGACCGCAACGATGTCGAGGAGCTCGCCCGCGCCGCCGCCCGACAGGCGGTCACCAAATTGAGCGCTCGCCCGGCGCCGTCCGGTTCGCTGCCCGTCGTCATCAAGCACGGTTCGGGTGGGGTGCTGTTCCACGAAGCGTGCGGCCACGGCCTCGAGGCCGACATCGTCAGCAAGGGCGCGAGCGTCTACAAGGACAAGCGCGGCGAGCTCGTCGCGTCACCTCTCGTCACGCTCATCGATGACGGCACGATGACCGCTGAGTGGGGTGCCATCGGCATCGATGACGAGGGGCATCCGTCGCAGCGCAACGTGCTCATCGAGAACGGCATCCTCACCGACTACATGTGGGACTACCTCCGTGCACGCAAGGAAGGACGTCGCCAGTCGGGCAACGGTCGACGCCAGAGCTACGAGCACCTCCCGATGGTGCGGATGACCAACACGTTCGTGCTCAACGGTCCCCACGACCCCGACCAGATCGTCCGCGACACGAAGAACGGCGTCTATGTCGCCAAGTTGGGTGGCGGTCAGGTCGACACCGCCAGCGGCGACTTCGTCTTCGGCATGACCGAGGCCTACCTCATCGAGAACGGTGAGATCACCGAGCCGTTGCGCGACGGAAACCTCATCGGCAACGGCCCGCAGGTGTTGCGCGATATCGACCTGCTCGGCAACGACTTCGCAATGGGAAACCCGGGAACGTGCGGCAAGGACGGCCAGGGTGTGCCGGTCGGTGACGGTCAGCCCACGCTGCGCGTGAAGAGCATGACCATCGGCGGGACGGCGGCGTGAAGGTAGAGGTTCCCGAACTCCAGGCCATCGCCGATCGCATCGTCGCACAGGCGAAGGGTGGCGAGCAGATCGAGGCCTACGTCGGTCGGGGCGGCGACACGTCGGTGCGCGTGTACGAGGGCGAACTCGAGCACTTCGTCTCCGCGCAGAGCGAGGGCGTCGGCATCCGGGTCATCAGGGACGGTCGGACCGGCACCGCCTACGCCGGCACGCTCGACGAACGGGCGATTGCCGAGGTGCTCGCCGAGGCACGCGACAACGTGCAGTTCGGCACGCAGGATGAATTCGCCGGTCTCGCCTCGCCCGACGGTGTCGAGTCGGTGATGCAGAAGTTCTGGGACGACGACCTCGCGGCGTATCCGACCGAGAAGAAGGTCGACCTCACCAAGGATCTCGAGCGTCGGGCGTTGGCGGCCGACCAGCGTGTCCGTACCGAGTCGGCCAACTACGACGACGGCTGGGGCGAGACCGCGTTCGCCACGACCACGGGTATCCGGACCAGCGGTCGTGCCAATTCGTGCTACGTGTCGGTCGTGACGCTGGCCGACGACGGTGACGAGACACAGACGGGTTTCGGATTCTCGGTCGGGGACTCGCCCGCCGACTTCGATCTCGACAAGGCGGCACGCGAAGCCGCCGACCGCGCCACACGACTCCTCGGCGCCACGAAGCCGGGCACCAAGCGCACCACCATCGTTCTCGATCCGTACGTCACGTCCCAGTTCATCGGCATACTCTCCAGCGCCTTCAACGGCGAGAACGTCGCCAAGGGACGCAGCATCTTCGCCGAGCGACTCGGCGAGCAGGTGGCGGTGCCGTTCTTCACCCTCGTCGACGACCCGACGAACAAACTCGCCTACACCGCCACCGACATCGACGGAGAGGGTCTTGCAGCGCGGCGCAACGTTCTCGTCAAGGACGGTGTCCTGCAGATGTTCGTGCACTCGTCGTACAGCGCCCGGCGCATGAACACACGGAGTACGGGTAACGCCACGCGCGGAGGCTTCGCCGGATCACCGGGAGTCGGGTGTCTGGCCATGCAGGTCGCACCCGGAACCAAGTCGCAGGCCGAGCTGATCGCCGACATCGACGAGGGTGTGCTCATTCAGGACGTCTCGGGGCTGCACAGCGGCGTGAATCCGATCTCCGGCGACTTTTCCACGGGCGCGTCGGGAATGACGATCGTCAACGGAGCGGTCGGTGCCCCGATTCGTGAGTTCACCATCGGATCCACGCTGCAGCGGATGCTGCAGGACATCGTGGCGATCGGCAACGACGTCGACTGGTTGCCGATGCGCGCAGCCGGTCTCTCGCTCGTCATTCGAGACGTCACCATCAGCGGTTCGTAGACCCGGTCCTCGGTAGGGTCGTACCACGATGTCGTGGTGGCAGGCGTTGGTGCTCGGCGTCGTGCAGGGTCTCACCGAGTTCTTCCCGATCTCGTCGAGCGGACACCTCGAGCTCGTTCCGTGGCTCTTCGGCTGGAACGACGTCCTCGGTGAGTCCGTGGGCACGGCATTCGATGCCTCGTTGCATCTCGGCACGCTGATTGCGATCCTGGTCGCGGTTCGTCGCGAGCTGACGGGGCTCGTCACGGCCGGGGTCCGGTACCCGTTCCAGGGTCGCGCCGAGCGTGCCGCATCGGCGGAGGGCCGATTGGCCTGGTTGTTCCTGGTGACGGCGATTCCCGCGGCGTTGTTCGGTGCGCTCTTCGACGACGTGATCGCCGAGGCCCTCGGCGGGCCCGTCGCAGTCGCGGTGTCGTTGATCTTCTTCGGCGTCGTGCTGTGGTGGGCGGATCGCCGGGTGGGCTCGCGCACGTTCGGCGACCTGACGGGACGGGATGCCTGGTTGATCGGGCTGGCGCAGGTACTCGCGCTCAATCCGGGCACCTCACGTTCCGGAATCACCATCTCCGCGATGAGGATGCTCGGCTACGAGCGTGCGGCGGCCGTACGGATGTCGTTCGTGATCGGTGTGCCGATCATTGCCGGGGCCGGCGTGTTCAAGGTCGGTGCGCTGTTGGCGGACGGGGTACCCGACGGTCTCGGTCGGCCGATGCTGATCGGCATCGCGTCCGCCGCGGTCGTCGGCTGGCTGGCGATCAATGCGTTGCAACGACTCGCCGCGCGCGGCAGTTTCGACGTGTTCGTCGTTTACCGCGTGGTGCTCGGCCTCGCAGTCCTCGGCGTGGTGTTCAGCGGGCTGCGCTGACGACGAACACGTAACACACGGCACTGAGCGCGGTACCGGAGGCGACGATCGACCATCGCAGCCGGTGATCGGAGGCCAGGCGCCGATCCAGACGCTGCAAGGCCTTGGCCGATGGGAGGAGTCGTGACGGTTTCTTCACGTCCTGGTGTGTGCAGTTCAGCCGCTCCGGTGACCGCACCGGAACGAACGGTGCAGGAACGAACGGTGCGGGAACGAACGGTCAGCCGGCGCTGCCTGGGGTCGGGCTCGACGCACCAGGGGAGGGGCTCGCCGTGCTCGGGGTGGTCGCCGTCCCGCCGGCGCCACCTCCGGATGACCCGCTGTCGGCACCCGAGCCCGCCTTATCGGTGGTGCCGGCTGTGGCATCGCTCTTGGTGGTCTTGGAGCCCGAACCCGAATCGGTCTTGTAGAAGCCGGAACCTTTGAAGGTGATTCCCACCGGGGTGAACACCTTCTTGACGGGCCGCGGTTTGCCGTCGCTCGGGTGCGGGGCCTCCGTCAGGGGAGCATCGTCGAAGGACTGACGAATCTCGATGGTCTCACCGGTGTCGATGAATCGGTACACGTACGTCGGCATGGGATGGGAAGTCTACGATGAGGCGATGCCCGTGCGCATCGCCGTGATTCCCGTGGCCGGGCTCGGTACCCGGTTCCTGCCGGCGACTGCAGTGGTGCCCAAGGAGTTGTTGCCGGTGTTCGATACACCGTCCCTGCAGCACACCATCGAAGAAGCCGGGAGTGCGGGTGTGGAACGGGTGATCCTCGTCTCCAGTCGCGCCAAGCCGTCCATCGATGCGTTCGCCGAACGCGCAGCCCCCGGGGTTCGTGTCGACGTCGTGTACCAGGATGCTCCGCGCGGACTCGGACACGCGGTGTCGTGCGCCCGCGAACTCGTCGGCGACGCACCCTTCGCCGTGCTCCTACCCGACGAGCTGATGGACGACGGGTCGAACCTGGGCGACCTGGTCGCCGAGCACGAAGCCACGGGCAAGTCGGCGATCGGCCTGAAGCGCGTCCCGCGCAGCGAGGTGTCGGCCTACGGATGCGTCATGCCACAGGGGGTTCCCGATGCGTCGGGGCGTGTCGTCGTGCGCGACGTCGTGGAGAAGCCGAATGCGGCGGAGGCACCGAGTGACCTCGTCATCATCGGACGGTACGTCTTCGGTCGGGAGATTTGGGGTCACCTCGCGTCACTGAAACCAGCGAAGGGCGGCGAACTGCAACTGAGCGACGCCATCGCCTCCCTCGCCCGCAAGGGGGCGGTCGTCGGGATCATCGCGCGTAGTGGGCGCCACGACACGGGCACACCACTCGGCATGCTCACCGCCTCCATCGACACGGCCCTCAGGCGGCGCGACGTTGGGCCGTTGCTGCGGGCGTGGTTGGAGCGTCGACTCGCGGACCCGTCCGAGAGCGGCACGAAGGAGCGGTAACCACATGACACACCTCACCAACGTCACCGATGCCGGCGGGGCGGGCTTCGACGTGGCGCGCCTACGACACATCGATTCGTACTTCGAGCGGTACGTCGACGACGGTCGCCTGCCGGGCTTCCAACTCGTCGTATCCCGGCGTGGTCGGGTGGTGCATCACCACTGCCACGGTATGCGTGACGTCGAGGCCGGGCTTCCGGTGGAGCACGACACCATCTGGCGCATCTATTCGATGACGAAACCGATCACGTCGGTGGCGCTCATGATGTTGGTCGAGGAGGGCAGACTGCTCCTCACCGATCCCGTCAGCGCGTACGTACCGAGTTTCGGATCGTCCCGCGTGTGGCGATCGGGGTCCGTGGTCAAGCCCGTCACCGAACCGGTCACCGAGAACATGCTGGTGTGGCACCTGCTCACGCACACTGCCGGTCTCACCTACGGATTCCTCTACCAGTCGGCGGTCGACGACTTGTACCGGCGTGCCGGCTACGAGTGGGGCGTTCCCAAGGACACCACGCTTGCCGAGGCCTGCGATGCATGGGCGGCGCTCCCGTTGCTCTTCCAGCCGGGATCGGAGTGGAACTACAGCGTGGCCACCGACGTCGTCGGCCGAGTCGTGGAGGTCGTGTCGGGTCACACGCTCGAACGATTCTTCGAGGAACGCATCCTCGGTCCGCTCGGTATGCACGACACCGGCTTCTTCGTGCCCGAGGAAAAGCACGGGCGACTCGCCGCGCTCTACCAGCCCGACCCGTCGACGAGGCTCGCGAAGCGCCTGGAGATGGGCGGCCGGGCCGCAATGCGACGACCGACCTTCCTCTCCGGCGGTGGTGGACTCGTGTCGACGGCCCACGACTACGACAGGTTCATGCGCATGCTCGCCAACGGTGGCGAACTGGACGGCGTACGGCTCCTGTCGCCGCGAACGGTGGCCCAGATGACGATGAACCACCTGCCGGGTGGTATGGATCTCTCCGAGTTCGGTCGACCCCTCGATGCCGAGACCACCTACGACGGTGTCGGGTTCGGCCTCGGATTCTCCGTGTTGGTCGACCCGGCGAAGTCGAAGGTGCACGGCTCTCCCGGTGATTACGGCTGGGGAGGCGCAGCGAGCACCACGTTCTGGATCGACCCCCGCGAGGAACTCACCGCGGCGTTCTACACCCAGCTGTTGCCCTCGAGTACGTGGCCGATCAGGCCGTACTTCAAGAACCTGGTGCACCAGGCGCTCGTCGACTGAAGCCTCCCGGCTCGTCGATCACCAGCCCGAACTCGTCGAGTTCGGCTTCGACCTCCCGCTCCTGTGCCGGGCTGACGTAGCGCCACCGACGCGCGCCGAGTCGGGCGAACGTGCGGGATCGCGGTACGACCTCGAGCGTTTCGGTGTTCACCGATGCCACGGTGATCGTCGCGGCGTGGGTCTCGTGGAGCGGCAGTCGCTTCATCGACAGCGACGTCGTGAAGGGACTCATGCGCAACTCCACGTCGCTGCATCCGTCGAGGTCGGTGCGGTGCGCGCCGTTAACTTCGCCCCAGCGCCCCGAGCGATCGCGGCCGAGCCACAGGTCGGGTTCGTCCATGTCCCGGAACAACATGAACTGCTGGACGACGAGCGTTGCCGAGAGCCGGATCACGAATTGTGCCCGCTCGGAGCCGAGCGTCCCCTGCGCCGTCCAACCCTCGTTCTCGAACCGAACCTCGAGCTCGCAGGCTCCACCATCGGTAGCGGTCCACCCGGTCGTCAGCTTTGCCTGGGGAAACGGAACGAAGTCGGTCACGCACTCCAGCCTCGCACGAACCCCGCAGCGGCAACGCCGCTACCGTCCTAGGCGTGATCGACCTCGACACTGCCCGACGCCGGGTCCTCGATGCGGTCGGACCGCTGGCTCCCGTCGACATCGCCTGCGAGGATGCCGCCGGGTTGGTGTTGGCCGACGATGTCGTGGCACGCGAGCACGTGCCACCCTTCGCCAACACCGCGGTCGACGGCTACGCGGTTCGTTCATCCGACGTGCGGACGGTGCCTGTCGACCTACGGGTGATCGGCTCGCTTGCCGCGGGTGACGGCCGGCAATGGACGGTCGGCGAGGGCGAGGCATTGCGCATCATGACCGGGGCGGTGATGCCGGGCGGTGCGGATGCGGTCGTGATGGTCGAGGACACCTCGATATTGCCCGACGGACTCGTGCGCATCACCCGCACGGTCGAATCCGGTAGCGCCGTTCGGCCGGTCGGTGACGATGTGCGCTCCGGCGACGTGGTCTTCCGTGCCGGAACCGTGCTTACTCCGGCGGGAGCCGGGGTGCTGGCAAGTATCAACGAGCGGCGGGTGCGGGTGTTTCCGCGCCCGCGGGTGGCGCTGCTCTCGACGGGTGACGAGCTCGTCGCCGACGGTTCACCGCTGCGACGCGGTCAGATTCGCGAGAGCAACCTCACGACGCTCGCGATCATGCTCGAGCGGTCGGAATGCGCGGTGACCAACCTGGGTGTCGTTACCGACGACGAATCCGTCCTCGAGCGCACGTTACTGGGAGCAGCCGCAACCCACGACGCGATCGTCACCAGCGGCGGGGTCAGCATGGGCGACTTCGACGTGGTTAAGGCCGTGCTGTCACGAATCGCCGGCATGCAGTGGATGCAGCTCGCCATCAAGCCGGCGAAGCCGTTCGCGTTCGGACTGTTGGCATCGGACAGCGGGGCCGTTCCCGTCTTCGGTCTGCCGGGTAACCCCGTGTCGTCGCTCGTGAGTTTCGAACTACTGGCACGTCCCGCGCTGCGCAGGATGATGGGTCACACGCACGAACTCTCCAGACCGACGGTCGTCGCAATCGCGGACGGTGGCCTCCGGCGCAAGCCCGACGGCAAGACGCACTTCGTGAGGGTCTTCGCACGTTTCGACCGTGACGGACGTCTGCACGTGCGGGACACCGGACCCCAGGGAAGCCACCAACTGGCGGCCACCGCCGCGGCAAACGCGCTCGCCATCGTGCCCGATGGCGCAGGCATCGTCGCCGGTGGTGAGGTCGAGGTGATGACCATCGTCTGACGAGCGGTGGCACACTGTGGCGTGGGATTTTTCGATCGCAACCGTGCCGAGGTGGAGGCCAAGGGCTTCGATCCCGAACGCCTTCCGCCCGGGCAGTACCTGACGGAGCGATTCCCGGTGCTGCACGTGGGCGATGTTCCCACCTACCAGCCGGGCGAGTGGAACCTCACGGTGAGCGGCGCGGTCGCCGAGCCCTTCACCATCGACGAGCAACGGCTGCGATCCCTCCCGTCGGTGACCATCACGACCGACATTCACTGCGTGACAAAGTGGTCCAAGTTCGACACCCGCTGGAAGGGTGTTCGCGTGCGGGATCTCTTCGAGACGGCGTCCGTCGATCCTGCCGCCACACACGTCATTGCCCACGCCGAGTTCGGTTACACGGCCAACCTGCCGATGGCGGACGCGACCTGCGACGATTCGCTGGTCGTCTACGCGTACGACGACCTCGACATCGAACCGATCCACGGTGGACCGGTACGGCTACTCATCCCGCACCTGTACTTCTGGAAGTCGGCGAAGTGGCTCCGTGGACTCGAGGCCGTCACCCAGGATTCGCCGGGCTTCTGGGAACAGAACGGCTACCACATGTACGGCGATCCGTTCCTCGAGCAGCGCTTCTGGGGCGACTGATCAGGTGATCCGCTCATCGAGCGTCGTTTCGCAGAATCGATCTCCCTGGGGGAGCGACGCCGACGTTTCGGGTGAGGTCTCGCCGTAGAGCGCGTCGAGCATTCCCTTCACCATTCCGCGGTCGACGGCGCAGATCACCGGATGTTCGATTGCAACGTCCCCGAAGGGGCAGTGGTTGTTGATGATCCGCAGCTTGTTCTGGCGTTTCTCGGTATGTGCGGCGAAGCCGTGTGCGGTGAGGGCATCCGCCACCTTCTGCAGCGCGGACCGCAAGGACCGCTGACCCGTCGACACGTCCTCACCCGTGAGGCCTGCGGCCATCGCGCGTCCGTAGTTCCGGCCGACCTTCTCGGCCATGGCCTCCGCCTCGTGTCGGGGGAGTCGTTCGATCGCCTCGCCGAGCAGCGAGAGCACGAGGTCGTCGCTACGAACGGGGAACTGCATCGGTACCGCGGAGGTGGCCGCCCGGTAGCGCTTCGACGGCCGTCCTGCGCCGGTGCGCTCGACTCGTGTTACCTCGACCTCGAGGTGGCCGGCAGCGGCGAGTTTGTCGAGATGGTGGCGGGCTACGTTGGGATGCACCTCGAATTCGTCGGCCACCTGGGCGGCGGTAGTGCCGTCCCCGTGCTCGCGCACGAACAGATAGACGGCCCGACGTGTCGGATCCCCGAATGCCGAGGTGATTGCTTCGACCTGGGCGGAGAATGCGCCACTCGTCACGCCGTTCGTCGCGGTGTTGTTGCGCGGCACGCGATTAGCCTACCGAGCGCAGCATGAGCGCTCTCTCGACCGAATCCGTCATCGATGCGTTGCGTCCGGTGCACGATCCCGAACTCAATCGTTCGATCGTCGACCTCGACATGGTGCGGAACGTCCGCGTCGACGACGGTGTCGTTTCCCTCACCGTCACGTTGACCATCGCCGGTTGTCCGCTGCGCAACGAAATCCAGCAGCGTGTCAACGGGGCGATCCGCCCGTTGACCGGGGTCCGAGACGTTCGACTCGAGTTCGGCGTGATGACCGACCAGGAACGTGCGGCGCTGCGCGAGAAGTTGCACGGCTCTCCCGCCGCCACCGCCGGATCCGCCCAGGCACACGGCCATGCCCAGGGCCGGGCGATTCCGTTCGCACAACCCGGCTCCAAGACCCGACCACTCCTCATCTCATCCGGCAAGGGCGGTGTGGGCAAGAGCAGCGTCACGACGAACCTCGCCGTTGCACTCGCCGCAGCCGGTCACTCGGTCGGTGTCGTCGACGCCGACATCTACGGATACTCCATCCCGCGCATGCTCGGTGCCGACCGCGATCCCGTGGTCATCGACCAGATGCTGGTACCGCCGCAGGCGTACGGCGTTCGCTGCATCTCGATCGGCTACTTCGTTCCTGATGGCCAGGCGGTGGTCTGGCGCGGTCCGATGTTGCACAAGGCCCTCGAGCAGTTCCTCACCGACGTGTACTGGGACGAACCGGAGTTCCTGCTCATCGACATGCCGCCCGGAACCGGTGACATCGCGCTCAGTCTCAGCCAGTACCTCCCGCGAGCGGAGGTGTACGTGGTGACCACGCCGCAGGAGGCCGCCCAGAAGGTGGCCAGGCTCTCGGCGGCCATGGCCAAGAAGGTCAACATGTCGGTGCGCGGCGTCATCGAGAACATGTCGTGGTTCACGGGCGACGACGGGAAGCGATACGAACTGTTCGGTAGTGGTGGTGGTGCGTCGCTCGCCGAGGAGCTCGGCGTGCCGTTGCTGGCCCGGATTCCGCTGGTCAACCAACTGCGCGAGGGCGGCGACGAGGGCAAGCCGATTGCCGCCATCGCACCGGAGGGCGAAGTGGGCAGGGTTTTCGCCGATCTGGCGAAGAAGATCGCCGACATGCGACCGAAGAAGGTGTTCAGTCAGGCTCTGAAGGTCAACTGACCTGACACACTGGTGACCATGGAACTGCGCATCGGAGTCACCCACTCGGTCCGGGATATCTCGCTCGAATTGGAGAGCGACGAGAAGTCGCGAGCCGCAGCACACAAGGCCGTCGAGGAGGCACTCGCCGGCAAGACCGAGGTGCTCTGGTTGAAGGACAAGCGCGGGCGCGAGGTCGCGGTGCCAGCCGAGAAGATTGCATTCGTCGAATTCGGTGCACCGGAAGGCGAGCGGCGACTGGGGTTCGGCGCCTGACGCTCCGCGCGCTCCTCTCGCGACGACTCATCTTCGTCACGGGCAAGGGAGGTGTCGGCAAATCGGCGGTATCCGCCGCACTCGCAACGGCCGCGGCTGGTCAGGGCAAACGGGTGCTCGCGTGCGAGATGGACGACAAGGGGTCGCTGGCTGCGTACCTGGGTCGGTCCGCGCTCGACTTCACCCCGGTCGAGGTTGCCCCGAACGTCCATGCCATGGCGATGAACACCGAAGACTCACTGCGCGAGTACATCCGGCTCTTCCTGCGTGTTCCGATCATCGGCAGCCTCACACCGCTCGCCCGCATCTTCGACTTCGTCGCAAACGCGGCACCGGCGGTGAAGGAGATCCTGGCGGTCGGAAAACTGTGTTACGAGGTGCGCGAGCGCAACTACGACCTGGTCATCGTCGATTCGGAGGCGAGCGGCCACTTCGTGGCACAGGTTTCGGCACCGGACGCGCTCGCGACGCTCGTTCGAATCGGCATCGTGGCCGATCAGACGAGGTGGATGAGCGAACTGTTGCACGACCCGGCGGTTTCGACGGTGCTCGCGGTCGTTACTCCCGAGGAGATGCCGGTCGTCGAAACGATCGAGCTGCGCGAGCGCCTGGAGCGGGCGACCCCGATCGACTTCGCCGGAGTCCTGGTGAATCGGATGCCACGGGTGGTCGACGAAGGAGCGCTGACCGCCAGTCGTGACGCCTCGGTCGGGAGTGAAACCCGTGACGTGGTGACGTGGCTCGCCGGCCGCCGCCGTTCGGCGGAGGTGCACGCCGCCCGGCTCGCGGAGGCTTTCGAGTTGGCGAACGTCGAGACGTTGTCGGAGGCCGGCGCGGATGCGGGGGATCCCGCCCGCGTCACGGCGCACCTCGTTTCGGAGATCCAGCGACTGCTGGTCGAGCACGCATGAGCACCGTCCGGGCGTCCGAACCCGATGCGGCGGTCGTGCGCCTGCTCGACGAGTCGAGACTGATCGTCGTCTGCGGACCGGGCGGAGTGGGAAAGACCACGTCCGCAGCGGCCCTCGGGGTGCTCGCTGCGCGGTACTCCGACAAGCGGGTGCTGGTGCTCACGGTTGATCCCGCCCGGCGGCTTGCCACGGCGCTGGGGCTCGAGGTAATCGGCAACGTCGAGGTGGCCGTGCCCGTTGCGGAGGCCCGCGGTTCGCTCACCATGGCGATGATCGACACGAAGTCGAGTTGGGACGACATGATCCGTCGGCATGCCCCGGACACGGACACCTGCGAACGCGTGCTGTCGAACGAGTTGTACAAGACGCTCACCTCGCGGTTCGTACACAGTCACGACTACGTGGTGACGGAGCGTCTCTACGAGGCGCGCGAGACGGGCAGTTACGACCTCGTGATCGTCGATACACCGCCGTCCCGCAGCGCACTGTCGGTGCTCGACGCGCCGGGTCGAATGGAACAATTCTTCGGCAGCCGACTTCTGAGGCTGCTGACCGCCCCTGCCCAGTCGAGGCTCCTGTCGCTGGCATCACGACCGTTCTTCATCGTCGCCGACCGGATCCTCGGCGCCGCATTCCTGGCGGACATCGCCGAGTTCTTCACCCTCTTCCGCACCATGGAGCGGCCGATCGTGGCGCGCGCGAGACGCGTCGGAGCACTGCTCTCGGAGCACACCACGGCATACGTGGTAGTCACCAGTGCCGAGCCCGTCGCGGTCAACGAGGCGGACTTCCTCGTCACCGAATTGCGTCGCCGTCAACGACGACTGCACTGCGTCGTCGTCAACCGGCTCATCCCCTCGAGACTCGCCACCGGCGCGGACGAGCGAGCCGACCGGCTCGCGTCGGCCGCCGATCCTGCAGTGCGATCCCTCTCCGTGGCCGAACGGGAGATCGCCGACATCGCCCGACGTGAGGGCACGGCTCTCGGGCGAATCCGCTCGTGGGATGCGAACCTCCTGCTCAGCGAGGCACGCAACGGCGAGATCACCGACGTGGGCTCGTTGCTCGACCTCGGTGCGGCGGTTCGGTCGGGCTGACCGACCAGAATGGTCGCCAGGCATGCCGACACTCGTTGAACTTGCGAGCAAGAACACCGACCTCAGCGACGGGGACATCGACCACCTGACCGCCCTCGTCTCGGAGTGGGGCATGCTGGCCGACTTCTCCTTCGCCGACCTGCTCCTGTACGTGCCCGTACCGACTCCGAACGGCATCAATTGGCAGACGGCATCGCAGGTCCGTGCAGCGACGGGTCAAACGCTCTACCAGTCCGACCTCGTGGGTGAATTCGCCGACGAAATCGACCGTCCGTTCATCTCCGCGGCGGCACAGAGCGGACAGATACAAAAGGGCGAGATCACACTCCCGTACCTGCCCGACCCGGTGGCAATGACCGCGATTCCGGTGATGCACGGCGGGACGATCATCGCGGTGCTCACCCGGGAAGTGTCCACGATCTCCGGACGTCGACCGGGCCAACTCGAGCGCACCTACCTGTCCATCTTCGACGACTTCGCGACGATGGTGTCGACGGGCCTCTTCCCGTTCGCCGGCCGCGTCGCCGACTCGAGCGTGGCACCGCGCGTGGGTGACGGTGTGATCGTGCTCGATGCCAGTGCACGGGTTCGCTACGCCTCACCGAATGCGGTGTCGGCGTTGCATCGCATCGGTATCCGGGCCAACGCAGTCGGTCAGAGCCTCGCCGAACTCGGTTTCGCGCACGATGCGGCGCGCGCCTCCTTCGAACGTCGCGAGCCGGTCGTCGAGGAGCTCGACCAGGAACACGACGTCACGCTCCTGGTTCGTTCAATTCCGATCCTGAAGCGTGGCGCCAGAGCGACCAACGTGGTCGGAGGGGTCGTGCTGATGCGCGACGTCTCGGAGCTGCGACGCCGTGACCGTCTGATCCTCACCAAGGACGCAACGATCAAGGAAATCCACCACCGGGTGAAGAACAACCTGCAAACCATCTCTTCCCTCCTTCGTTTGCAGGGACGCCGTGTCGCATCCGACGAGGCGAAGGCTGCGATCGCCGACTCGGTACGACGAATCCGCACCATCGCGCTGGTGCACGAGACGCTCTCGCGGGAGCCGGGTGAGGACGTCGCGTTCGTGGAGATCGTCAGGCCGCTCATCCAACTTGCGCAGGAGAGTCTGCAGTCGTCCGACCGACCCGTGCGCTTCGAGGTACGCGGGGATGCGGGTCGGTTGCCCGCCACGATCGCTACGCCACTGTCGGTGGTGATCCTCGAACTCCTCCAGAACGTGGTGGATCACGCATTCGACGAGGGTCGCCGTGACGGCGTCGTGCGGGTCTTCATGCAACGCGATGCGGACGACGACGCGCTGCACCTGCGGGTCATCGACAACGGTGTCGGTGTGCACAGCGACTTCGAGATCGCGCAGGCAACCGGGCTCGGACTCTCGATCGTGCGCACCCTGGTCACCACGGAGCTCGGCGGGTCGATCGTCATGCGTCCTGCCAACCCCGAGGACCGCCACGACGCTGCCCTCGACGACGGCGGGAGTGCAGCCGGAACGGTCGTCGACCTACGGATTCCGACGGCGTCGTCGCGTTAGGCGAGGGTGGCGCGTCGCGCCGCAGCGGCGCGTCGACGGATGTCGCGGCGTTCCTCTTCGCTGGTTCCGCCCCAGACACCACAGTCCTGATTGGTCGTCATGGCGAACTCGAGGCACTTTTGCCGCACGTTGCAGTCGGCGCACACTGCCCGCGCACGCACGAGCATGCGCAATGCCTCACCGGTGTTGCCGATCGGGAAGAAGAGCTCGGGATCGGTGTCGCGACAATTGGCGTTCACCCTCCACGAGTAGTCGGCGGAACCAAGGGCGAGGCTTTGTGCGAGGATTGACATGCGGACCTCAGGATAAGAGCAGTATCCGGTTAGCGCAAGGGGTATCTTCGCACGATGATGGGCACGGGGACCGAACCACGATCATGAGCACAACCACACAAGTCATGGCCCACCGCGGGGCGTCGAAGGCGGCCCCAGCCAACACGCTCGAGGCGTTCCGACTTGCCGCACGCATGGGGGCGCATGCGGTGGAACTCGACGTCCGACGATGCGCGAGCGGCGACCTCGTCGTCCACCACGATCCGGAGCTCCATGACGGTCGCATCATCGCCCACCTCGAGCGAACACGACTGCCGTCGCACATCCCGACCCTCGACGAGGCACTGGATGCGTGCGGCGAGATGTGGGTGAACGTCGAGGTGAAGAACCACCGGACCGAGCCCGACTTCGACCAGGACGATCTGCGAACGATCGCAGTCCTCGACGTGTTGCGCAGACGCGTTGCCCTCCACGGTGACGCATCGCGGTACCTGCTGTCCTGCTTCCGCCGCAAGACGGTGGATCGGGCAAGGAGCGAGTGGCCGACCCTCCCGACGGCGTGGTTGACGGTGTCCGTGCCCGATCCGGCGACCCTCGCGCACGACCTACGACAGGCAGGCCACTCCGCGGTTCACCCGGAAGTGTCGAAGGTGACCCCCGCGCTGATCCAGACCTTCCACGCCGAGGGCATCAAGGTGAACACCTGGACGTGCGATGATCCGGAGCGGATGAGGGAGTTGATCGAGTGGGGCGTCGACGGGATTTGCACGAACGTCCCCGACGTGGCGTTGGAAGTACTCCGCCGGTCTAGCTGATCGGCTCAGTACTCGACCAGCATCGGTTTCACCAATCGGAGAGCCTGCGGGTGGTGACGCACCGTGAGGGTGTTCGTCTCGTCGATGAAATCGCCGTCGAGCTGGTATCCGAACGGGGCCGGGAAGTCGAACACGACCTCCTCGACGTCCTCCATGACGTCGATACCACGACGAGCTGCGACACCCCCGTTGCGTAGGGCACCCCACATCGACGAGAGCATCAACGGCGTCGACAGTCGTCGGAAGGTGACCACGACGAGACGCTTCTCCAGCGATGCGGCGCGGGAGAGCTCGATAGGTCGTTTGCCGACGTAGGTGTAGGGGTTGGTGTTCAGCACGACGGTGAAGAACCCGTTGGGGATGCGCCGACCATCGACCGACACCGTGAAGTGCGGGAACTTGCGGTCGTAGTCGACGAACCACGTCTTGAGTGCCGAATAAGCGAAGAGCGGTTGACCAACCAGGCGCTTGAAGCTGAACGTGCGTTCCACCTGACGGACGACCTCCGCGTCGTAACCGATGCCGGCATGGAACGTGAAGTAGCGACCGTTCGCCTCGCCGAGTCCGATCGGCGAGATGAGGCCACCGTCGAGCCCTGCTGCCAGCTGGGTGACGGCAAGTAGCGGGTCGTTGGCCATCCCGAGCGACCGGGCGAACACGTTGGTCGAGCCTCCCGGCAGCACCCCGAGCGCCACGTCGCCGCCGGCGAGCCCCGTTGCGACCTCGTTCAGCGTTCCGTCGCCGCCGAAGGCGATGACCGCGTCAAGACCACGGACGACTGCGTCCTTTGCAAAGCGGGTGGCGTGGCCCCGTTCACTGGTTTCGACCACCTGCACGTCGTGATGGCGAGCCAGATACTGGTGCACCTGGACGGTGTTCCTGGGGGTGACCGAGGTGGCGAACGAATTGACGATCAGGAGCAGCCGCACGCCCGATTCACGGTATCGGCGGCCATCCCCGGGCTTGACGGAGGTCACACGTCTCATCGGCGGGTGTTGGCGGGCTGATTCTTCGTCGAGGTGACCGAGCGGTAACAATGATGGGCATGAACATCGTGGTCTGCGTGAAGCAAATCCCCGATCCCGCCACGCCGGGATCGCTCGACCCATCGACCAACGCGCTGAATCGTGACGGCAAGCTCATCCTCGACGACTCCGATGCCTACGGAGTGGAGATGGCGTTGCAGCTGGTGGCAGCCGCCGGCGGCGGGGAAGTGAACATCGTCTCCATGGCGCCGAACGGCGAAACGGCAGGAATGCGCACGGCCCTCGCCATGGGAGCAGCACGTGGAGTACTCGTCTCCGACACCGCACTCGCCGGCTCCGATGCGCTCACCACTGCCAAGGTGCTTGCCGCGGCCATCCAGAAGGTGGGCATGCCCGACCTCGTGATTGCCGCGACGGAGTCGACCGACGGATACACCGGCACCGTGCCGGAGCAGATTGCCGAGGTGCTCGGCCTCCCGTCGGTGACGTTCGCCAAGAAGGTGAAGGTTGACGGTGGCACGCTCAGGGTCGACCGTCAGACCGATGCGGGCTACGACGAGGTCGAGTGCCCGTTGCCGGCGCTCATCAGCGTGACGGCGGGCGTGGTCGAACCGCGCTACCCGAGCTTCAAGGGAATCATGGACGCCAAGAAGAAGGAAATCGTGACCGTCACGGCCGGTGATCTTGGTGTGACTCCCGTGGGCTGGAGCGGGGCAGGTCAGAAGGTGTCGTCGGTCTCGCAGGCCGAGGCGCGCAAGGCAGGTCAGGTCATCGAGGATGACGGTGAGGCATTCAACAAGATCGTGGCGTTCCTCGAGACGCTGAAGGTCATCTGAGGGGGAGAGTCGACATGACAGTCAACAACGTCTGGGTATTCGCACAAGGCAACGGCGGGGTCCCGAGCAGCTTCACGACCGAACTCCTCACCAAGGCACGCAGCCTCAGCGACAACGTGTCCGCGTTCGTCGCGGGTGACGGAGCGTCGCTCGCCGCCGAACTCGGCAAGTTCGGAGCCAAGAAGGTGTACTCCACCGGTGACCTCGGCGGTCGCCTCGTCGGCGTCGCCGCCTCGAGCGCGATGAAGGCGCTCATCGACGGTGGGAACAAGCCCGACCTCGTGCTCTTCCCGCAGAACTACGACGGTCGCGACACCCTCGCCCGACTCTCGGTGAAGCTCGGCGTCACGGTGCTCACCAACAACGTCGATATCGCAGTGAACGGCAGCGAGGTCGTGGCGACCACCCCGATCTTCGGGGGCAACGTCCTGTTCGCCACCGCATTCACCGGGGCGGGACCACACCTCGCATCGTTCCGTCCGAAGAGCTTCGCCGCCGAGGAGAGTGGCGGTGCCCCGGCCGAAGTGGTCGCGGTGACCGTGCCCGACGCGGGCACGACGGCCGCGGCGAAGGTGACGGCGGTGCACGTCGAGGAAACGAGCGGCCCGAAACTCGACGAGGCGAACGTCGTCGTCTCGGGTGGTCGCGGGCTCGGCGAGTCCAAGAACTTCGGCCTGGTCGAGGAACTCGCCAAGCTGCTGCACGGTGCGCCGGGGGCATCGCGGGCCATCGTCGATGCGGGATGGGTGCCCTACTCGTACCAGGTCGGTCAAACCGGCAAGGTCGTGAAGCCGAGCGTCTACATCGCCGCCGGAATCTCCGGTGCCACGCAACACATGGTGGGCATGAAGGGCTCGAAGAACATCATCGCAATCAACAAGGACAAGGAAGCTCCGATCTTCGCGGTGGCGGACCTCGGCATCGTCGGTGACGTGCACAAGGTGCTGCCGAAACTGATCGAGGCCCTCAAGTCGCGCGGTTAGCCGGTCGGTCCGCGCCCGACGCTCCTCAGACGAGGGGCCAGGGGTAGCGACGCCCGCTCGGGTCGACGGGGAAGCGTCGGTGCTCGACGAGCCATGCCGCGCGATCGGTGAACGCGGCAATCTCGCCTTCGTCGAGCAGGGATGCAACCTCGAGCGGTAACCCGTCGGCAATGCGCGCAACCGCGTCCATGATCGCTCCCGGTATCTCCTCGCCGCCGAATTCCCAGATCACGGTTCGCAGTTTGAAGTCGGCGGACAGGCAGAGTCCGTGGTCGATCGCCCAAATGCGGTCGTCCCGGTCGATCAGCACGTGTCCCGACTTGCGGTCGGTGTTGTTGGCGACGATGTCGAAGGCGGCGATTTCCCTGAACCTCGGGTGTAGGTCGGGTCGTGACTCGAACATGGTGAAGTAGTGCTGTTCCTCGTCCGCGTCGACGAGCAGCTGCACGGAGCCCTCGCCCAGCGGACCGTCGCGCAACAGCGTGACGGGTACGAACCCGAATCCCATCGCTACCGCGAGTCGGTATGCCGCAACCTCGCGGCGGTGCAGGCCGGGTTCGAAATCCCAGAGGGGACGCTCGCCACGCACGGGCTTGTAGATCGCCTGGACCGTGTGCCCCTCGTGGGTGACCGATACCAGGAAGGTCGCGTTGCTGCTGTAGGGCATGCGCGCGACGACGGAAATCTCGCCGTGAGCGAGCGTGTGCGTCGACGTCAATTCATTCGCGGGCATGCGTGTCCGTCGCGATTCACGGGCAACCCGCAGTAGATGCACGGTGGCCGGCCGGCCTTCATGAGTCGTTCGGCGATCTCACAGAACGCGGCGGCCTGGGCCCGCGTCACGCGCGCACGAACGCGGCTGGTATCGGCGTCCGATTCCTCGTCCGGTGCCACTTCCTCGAACTGCAGCACCACCCGGTCCTCACGACGGTCGTAGGCCAGTCCGATGCTCCCGAGTACGAACGCGCTGTCGAGGGGCTCGGTCAGCGCCTTCGATGTGTCGAGCGACTCGGTGACGGCCGGGGCATCGTCGAGCGTCTTGCGCAGGAATGCGGCCAGTGCCGCGATCTGCTCCTTCTCGCACTTGATCGAAAGGAGCGACTCCGCGTCGCCCACCTGGAGGAAGAACGTCCGCGCACCGGGCTGTCCGACGGCACCCGTTGTGAACGCTCGTGCCTCGTCGAAGTCTCGGTAGACGGTCATGACGGCCTCAGGTCGCGAAGCGAGCCGCCGGTCGAGTTGACCGTGAGCACGATCGGGGACGAGTCGGTGTAGAGGATCGCCGACACCGAGCACGTCGAGATGACGATTCGCTGGAAGAGATCGAGCGGCGTTCCCATCGCGTGTGCGACGACCGCCTTGATCGGATCGGCATGCGATACGCACACGACGGTCCGGCCGGCGTGCCGTCGTCGGATCGTGTCGAGGGCACCGACCATGCGGGTTTGCATCTCGACGAAGCTCTCGCCGTCGGGGAAACGGAACACACTCGGCGAGCGCTGCACCGTCGTCCACTCGGGCTTCCTCATCAAGCGGCGAAGCGATTGGCCGGTCCATGCACCGAAGTCGCACTCCAGCAATCCGCGATCGATCCGCACCGG
Source organism: Ilumatobacteraceae bacterium (assembly GCA_044344715.1). Lineage (GTDB taxonomy): Bacteria > Actinomycetota > Acidimicrobiia > Acidimicrobiales > Ilumatobacteraceae > F1-60-MAGs027. The sequence continues at coordinate 26,112 of JBIJCI010000017.1, forward strand.
CGTCCGCAGTGCGCGTGAGATGGGGGCGGCCGTCTCGCGTGCCCGTTCGAGCGGTGATGCATAGAGGGCGGCGACCTTGCCCAACTCCGCGATGCGTTCGGCCACCCGCTCGGCCTGTTGCTTGCCGCTCTCGGCGAGTCGGAGTCCCCGCGCCCGACCCGGCAGCACCTTGCCGGTGGTCGGCGTGGTTCCGTGCCGCACGAGCAGGACGAGCGTGGGCTTGGCCGGCATGAACGCTCAACCTATCCGCGCATCTCGTAGCGTCGCCGTTCGTGGTGACGGGCAAGCGTGCGACACGCGACACCCTCGTGCGGCTGCGCGGTGACATCGAGTCGTGCCGTGCTTGTCCACGCCTGGTGCGTTGGCGCGAGACCGTGGCCGTGGAGCGTCGCGCCGCCTACCGGGACGAGACGTACTGGGGACGACCGATCGCGGGCTTCGGGGATGCCGATGCCCGTATCGTCGTACTCGGTCTCGCCCCCGGTGCACACGGTGCCAACCGCACCGGTCGCGTGTTCACGGGTGACCGGAGCGGTGACTGGTTGTTCCGGGCCATGCACCACGCCGGTCTGGCAAATCAGCCGACATCCCTCGATCGAGGGGACGGACTCTCGTTGCGCGACGCGTGGGTGACGGTCGCGGTTCGTTGCGCCCCTCCCGACAACAAGCCGTTGCCGCTCGAGCGAAAGAAGTGCGAAGGTTTCCTTGCTCGCGAGTTCGCCCTGCTCCGCAAGGCGAAGGTGGTGGTGTGTCTCGGCAACTTCGCCTATGTCGCGGCATGCGATCACTTCGGCGTGTCGCCGCGCCCGAAGTTCGCCCACGGAGCGACCGTCGATGCGGAGGGCGTCAGGTTGGTGTGTTCGTACCATCCGAGCCAGCAGAACACGTTCACCGGGCGCTTGACCGAGCGGATGCTCGCCGATGTCTTCTCGACCGCCGTTCGGTTGGCCGATTCCTGAGCCGACGGGTCGGTGCGACCCGCGAACGATCAGTGTGCGGCGGGGGCCGTACCGTCGGCCTTCTTCTTCGGCGGCGGGACACCGACCTTTACCGATGCCTCGGCGAAGTCGGGCCACCGGCGCCGACTGACAACGCTCAACATTCGCAGGAGCTTCATCGCCGTGGCGTCGGTTTCCGCCGGTCGCGCCACCACGGACCCGTCCTTGATCATGCGGTTCATGACTTCCTCGCCGAGCTCGGTGCGCACGACGCACAACGTCCAGTCGTTGTCCTCGCCGATGCCACCGGTGGAGATGTCCGCGTGTTCGGCGGCAAAGTCGGGGCATGTCTTGCAGCCCTCGCGGGTCCACTTGTGGCATTCCTTCAGGTCGATCTCGTGGTACGAGCCGTCGCGCATCCAGATCTGGAAGACGCCCTTGATGTTCATCTTCACCATGTCTTCCTTGCGCAAGCCGTACTTGGCCAGGAACAGCTCCTCGAAGATCGCGTCATCGAAGGTCTTCGAGCACAGGAGCCCGATGTTGAAGAGGAACGGCTTGCCCGCCTTGCCCACCTTGCGCTTCCACATGACCGGCAGCACCGACGACTGGCAGCTCATGCCCACCAGAGCGATCCGCTGCAAGCCGGCCTCCGCAGCCTCCTTGATTGCCAACGTGTTTGCAGAGTACGTGTACCGACTGCCGGAGGATGCGAGCACCTCCTCGCGGTTGCGGGCGAGACCCGGCTTCGCCTTCCAGCTCGTTCCGTCCCCTTCGAGGAAGCTCGTCAGTGCGGCATCGATGTAGTCGTGCTGCAGCAGCCAGATGAGCATCGCACCGACGAAGCCGCCGTCCTGACCCTTCTTGTGGGTCTCGTCGTCGGCCGCACGAACCAGGAGGAGTTGGCGGTACTGGCCGTACATTTCGTCGTCCTTGCGAACGCGGCCGAAGAGGTGGAGGTCGGCGTCCTGCTCCCAGGTTCGGAATCGCGGACAGGCCCGTGTGCAGGAGGTGCAACCCTTCTCACCGTGTCCGCAATTGGTCGGACCGAGTTCTTCTTCGAGGTGGAACGGCTTGTACTTGCCCTCCTCGTGCTCGTAGCCGATCACGTCGTGCGGGCAGGCAATGACACATCCGGCGCAGCCGGTGCACAAGCCGGTGTTGATGACCTCCTCGTGCAGCTCCTTCCACTGCGCCGTCCAGCGGGTGACGGCGGGTGATTCGGTCAACGTCACGCCACGTACTCTACGATGAGCCGCGGGCACCTCCGTTCCCGTGGGTGCGGGCACGAATCGTCGGTACCAAGGTTTGCCCGCCAGAATGTGGGCATGGCGTCCAGCATCATCACCTACCCACCCGAAGTCGAAGCGTTCCGCGCCGAGGTTCGAGGTTGGCTCGAAGCCAACCTTCCGAAGGGCTGGTTCGACGAGGGGCACGAGATGTCCGCGCAGGAGCGCAAGACGTTCAACGAGGAGTGGCCGGACAAGCTGTTCAAGGGTGGTTGGATCTGTGCCACCTGGCCCAAGGAGTACGGCGGCAAGGGCCTCAGCACCCTGGAAGGTGTCGTGCTCACCGAGGAGTTCGCCCGTGCTCGTGCACCGATGCGCGCCGACTTCTTCGGCGACACGCTGGTCGGTCCGACGCTGCTGCAGTGGGGAACCGAGGAACAAAAGAAGGAATTCCTCCCGCAGATCCTCTCCGGCAAGATGCGCTGGTGCCAGGGATTCAGCGAACCGAACAGCGGTAGCGACCTCGCGAGCCTGAAGACCACGGCCGTGCTCGACGGCGACGAATGGGTGATCAACGGCCAGAAGGTATGGACGACCGGCGGGCATCACGCCGACTACTGCTTCCTCCTCACCCGGACCGACCCCAGCTCCCCGAAGCACAAGGGCATCTCGTACCTGCTCGTTCCGATGCGCCAGCCCGGCGTGGAGGTGCGCGGCATCACGCAGCCCGACGGCACCGCCGAGTTCTGCGAGGTGTTCTTCACCGATGCCCGTTGCCCGAAGGACAACGTGGTGGGTGGCGTCAACAACGGCTGGCAGGTGGCCAACTCCACGTTGGCCTTCGAGCGCGGCATGAGTGCCACGACCGGCTACCGACGATTCGAGGAGGAGTACCGCCTGATGGTGGCCGCGGCGACCGAGAACGGCAGTATCTGCGACCACCTCGTGCGCCAGCGACTGATGCAGTACTACTCCAAGATCCAGATCCTGCGCTTCAACGGTCTGCGTTCACTCGGCGCGAACCTCGAGGGGAAGAAGGACTTCGGAGTCATGGCGCTCGGTGCCGCCAACAAGATGTTCTGGAGCGAGATGCACCAGCGGGCCATGGAGCTCGCACTCGACATCCACGGAACCCACTCGATGCTGATCGACACCGGCCCCGCCTCTGGTGCATGGCCCGGGGCCCTGCGCGAGAAGCGTCGCGCGGGATACCCGGTCAGTGCGATGATGTCGTCGTTCTTCTTCTCGCGATCGGAGACGATCTGGGGAGGCACCAGTCAGATCCAGCGCAACATCGTCGGCGAGCGCGTGCTCGGCTTGCCGAAAGAACCGAAGCCGGCGGGTGGGGAGTAGACGATGCCGTTTCTTGCAGCGATCAAGTCCGGTTTCCGCAACTACGCCAACTTCAACGGCCGAGCCTCGCGCAGTGAGTTCTGGTGGTGGAGCCTCTTTGCCCTCGTGCTCCAGCTCGTAACGTCCGACTCCGACCTGCTCGGCAGCGTCGTGTCACTCGGCCTGTTGGTTCCCGGTCTCGCGGTGCACGTTCGTCGGTTGCACGACACGAACCGCTCGGGTTGGTGGATGGGTGCACCGATCATCGCGATCGTTGTCGCACTCATCGGGCTGATCACCTTCGGAGTACTCACGGCGATCGACGTGGTCGACGGCTCGGAGTGGGATCCGGAGACGGTCTTCGACGGGGTGTCGGCGTTCGCGATCGTGTTCATCTTCGGGGCCACGTTGGTCGCCGTCGTTCTCGGGGTCGTGAACCTCGTCTTCCTTCTGAAGCGCAGTCAGCCGACCGAGAACCGTTTCGGACCGCCCCCACCGCCACGAACCGTTTAGTCATGCGTCGGAGCCGGACGATCGCTGTGGGCTTCCTGCTCGCAGGATGTGGTGTTGCCGTCGACAGCACCTACGTGGGCGACGCCGATCTCGGTGCATTCACCAAGGCGCCCTCGACATGGAGTACCGAAGTCGTCCAGAACGCTCCCGAGTTCACCATTCACGGCTTCTGGGCGCCGGGCGGCAGCGAAGCAACCCTGCTCGAGGCAACATCCGCCGTGAGTGGTGCGATCATTCGGCGGGTCCCCACCTCCGAGGAACAAGCCGACCTCGACTATCTCGGTCGGACCGTGGCGTTCACCGACCTCGATGAGGCGTTGGCCGCCGGTTATGCCGTGATCAGCGAGGGTCCGACCGGCACACGGGTATCTGCACTGTCGGGTGAACGGATGGTCTTCGACCTGCAGACCGACCTCGGTACCGTGCGAATCCTCCAGGTGAGTGCCGCTGACCGGGCGAAGGGCGAGGTGTACGGCGTGGTCATCGGGTGCAGCGTGACGTGTTTCAACAAGAATCGTGCGACGATTGACGACATCGTGAGGGACTTCAGGTTGAACCGATGAGGGACGCTCTTCCCGCCCCGACCACCGCGTCGCCCGTGCGACGTCGCCGCCGACGCGGCATCCGCAAGTCGCGGCCAGGTTGCCGCCGACCGTTGATGGCCTACGACCGCGTCAAGGTATCGGCCCTGTTGCTCGGCACGTTCTTCCTGCTCGTCCTCCTGAAGATGGCCGACAACCCACTCATCGGATTCGGCGACGGGTTACGCATCACGTTCAACTCGTTCGGATGGATTCTCACCCTCGTCTCCCTCGATGTCCTCCGGCAGCTTCACTACTTCGTCGCCGAGCGTTCGGCGAGGTACTGGTCGGTGGTCGGTCGCGCGGAGGCCTTCGTGAAGACGCCCTGGACTCGCCTCGCATCGTTCACCCAGTACCGACTGGCACGTCTCCTCCGGTTCGTCGCGGTCGCCGTGCTCGGCGCTTTCGTGTTCGCAGCCGCCTTCGACACCGAGCCCATCGGTGCATGGCTCGAGGCGCTCGTTCGCCTCTGGCAGGCCCTGCCCACGATCCTGCAATTCGTCGCCTACTTGTTGCTCGCAATCCTGCAGTTCGTCGCAATCTTCTGGTTCCTGTCCAAGGGCGGCGTCGAGGTGCTGATGCCCGAGGACATCAAGACATCGTTCGACGACGTGTGGGGCCAGGACCAGGTTGTTGCTCGTGTGAAGGAGACGTTGAGCCTGCTCGAGGACCCCGACCTGATCGAGGCCAAGGGCGGCTACGTACCCGGCGGCATCCTCCTCTACGGCCCGCCGGGTACCGGCAAGACGCTCATCGCCGAGGCCCTCGCCGGCGAAACCGGAAAGCCGTTCGTGCTGATCGAGCCGGGCGCCTTCCAGGCGATGTTCCTCGGTGTCAACATCCTCAAGGTGAAGTCGTTGTACCGACGGTTGCGCAAACTTGCCCTTCGCTACGGGGGAGTCGTCGCCTTCTTCGACGAAGCCGACGTGCTCGGTCGGCGCGCACTCTCCACCGCGCCGCAACGGGCCAGTCGCGACCTCCCCGGTCCGGCATCCGCGCTCGACTCGTTGTCGTACCTGAGCCCGGTCAGCCAGGCGGTGGTGCTCGGCCAGGTCGATGGGATGGTCGGCCCCAAGATCAACCATCTCGTCGTGCCCGGAGGTGGTGGTGGTGACTTGGGCACGCTCAACGCGATTCTCGCCTCGATGCAGGGGCTGAAGAAGCCGCGGGGGTTCATCAATCGCATCAAGCGTGCGCTCGGGATGAAGCCGTCGAACCCGCCGAAGTACCGAATCCTGCACGTGATGGCAACGAACCTCCCCGACTCGCTCGACGAGGCACTCCTACGGCCGGGACGAATCGACCGCAAGTTCCGGGTCGGCTACCCGTCGCGCGAGGGCAGAATCCGCACGTACCGGGGCTATCTCGACAAGGTGCGGAATACGTTGACGGCGGCCGATGTCGAGCGCCTCGCGACGTCCAGCCCGTACGCGTCCGGAGCGGTCATCAAGGACATCGTCAACGAAGGACTCATGGCGGCGCTGCGCGATGGCCGCGAGGTCATCGAGTGGCGCGACATCGTCGCGGCCAAGAGCCTGAAGGAACACGGAGTCACGGATGGTTTCGAGTACGTCGACCGCGAGCGTCACGCCATCGCGATCCACGAGGCGTGCCATGCCATCGCCGCCTACCGTCTGAAGGCTGACTTCCAGATCGACGTAGCGACGATCGAGCGACGTGGTGACGTGGGCGGATTCGTCTCCCGCGTACCGATCGTCGAGCGAATGTTCGAGTGGAAGACCGAGATCGAGAACGACATCCAGATTTCCATCGCCAGCCTCGTCGGCGAGCGGATGTTCTTCAACGGTGACAGTACCAACGGCGTCGGTGGCGACCTCGACAATGCGACCCGACTCGCGCTGGTCATGGAGTCGCGCTGGGGAATGGGGGAAACCATCGCCTCGCACTCGGTGCTGGTGGCGGGTTCCGCCGGAGGCGCCGGCAACGGCGGGACGTCCACCGAGGAGGAACTGAAGGCATCACCAGTGCTCGGCGAGCGGGTCGAGAAGCGCCTGCGCGAGATCTACGAACGCACGCGGGCACTGCTCGAGGCGAACCGCTACGAGATCCTCTGCCTGGCGCACGCCCTGGAGTGGCACCGCACGCTGAACGGTGCGGATGTCGAGGCCGTGATCAACCGTGTCCGTGGTCCGATCGTCGATGGTCGCGTCTACTCGGTCGAGTCGGTCCGAGCGACGCTCGAGGCGTACCATGCCGAGGCGGTGCACCTCCACCGAACCGGTCAGGGCCAACCCCGACTTCCCGACGTACGTGCCGTGATCACTGCGACGCTCACGCCCACCAGTCCGGGCACATGAGCAGCGGGTCGGGCGTCGCGCGACGTTCGCTACGTACCACGGTCGGGGTTCTGCGGGTGACCGCCGACGATGTCGGCGTAATCGCGATCGATCGGGTCGCCAAACCCGCGAAGTCGGCGGGCAGCACGAAGGCCGACCGCCATGCAGAGACGGCCGTGCGCCAGTTGCGGGAGTACTTCGCCGGAAAGCGTCGCCAATTCGACGTGCCCCTGCACATGAAGGGCACAGAGTTCCAGCAGCGGGCCTGGGCCGCAATGCGGAGGATTCCCTACGGCACGACCATCTCGTACGCCCGCCAGGCGGAACGAATCGGCAATCCGCGTGCCACTCGCGCAGTGGGCACGGCGAACGGTGCCAACCCGATCCCCATCATCGTGCCGTGCCACCGCGTGATCGCCAGTGACGGCTCGCTCGGTGGATACGCGTTGGGGTTGGCGATGAAACGCAGGTTGCTGGCGCTGGAGTCCCCGCGACTCAGTGCGGCTGGGTGAAGCCGAAGCACTCCCGCACGTTCTCGTCGCTCAGCGCGTCAGCTGGTGAGCCGAATGCAACCACCCGCTGAGCCAACAGCATCACCGCGGTCGCCTCGCTTGCATCCCCGAGGTCGTGGGTTGCCACCACCACCGTCACACCGCGAGCCCGCTCGTCGGCGATGATCCCGGCGACGGCGGCCTTGCCGGC
>JBIJCI010000087.1:0-2704 GCA_044344715.1 Ilumatobacteraceae bacterium
GCGTCTTGTGGCCGAACTGTGGGAGGGCGATGACGCAGTCTGGGCCTTGCGGTCGTTCGACGGATCCCTAAAACCGCGCAGTGTCCGCTCCGAGGCGCCAGAACTTGTCTTTGACGCGTTCGTCGAACTGATTCGCGACCTGTATCCCGTGCCGCACGACGATCCAGCATCGCCGCAGGGTGTCTCGATGGTGGTCACCATGCTGAAGCGCTCCACGCTGCTCACGCACGCTGACCGATTCAAGGAACTACGGAGTTTCGACGTGCATCTCGCCCCGGTGGCATGGTCGCGAACCTGGAGCGCGTGGAACAATGAGTGGGTGGAGAGCACCTAGTCCATGGGTGGCACGACGCCCCGAACTTCCGGCGTCCTGCGGCTAGCGCCGGCGAAGCGCAGTGCCGGCGACTGCAACGCCGAGCACGAGCAACACGGCACCCGTCGCGTTGCCGGGTAAAGCACCCGAATCGTCGGGGGCACAGACGAGTACGGCAATCCTCCCACCCTGGCCGTCGAACGACACGGTGTTGCAGTCCGGATTGGTGAGCACCCGGAATCCGGTGACGATGGCGAGGCCGCCGGCGACGAGCAGTAGTAATCGTCGCATCGCTAGCTAGTTGGCGGCGATGATGCGGGCGAGGCGCACGTCGGCCGGCGGACGTGCACCGAGGTGTTCAATCACCCACGCGGCGATTCGCGTGGCGAAGTGTGCCGCTTCGATCACCGAGCCGTGCTTGGCAAAGTGGGCGAGGTACGCACCTGCGAACGAGTCGCCGGCCCCGGTGGCGTCCACCAAGTGGTTGGTGGCGGGGGGAATCTGCGTCTGTACGCCGTCGTGGTGCACGAGCGCACCGTCGGCGTCGAGCTTGAGAATGATCGTTGCCCCCGGTAGTTGTTCGGCGAGCGACGCGGCGATGTCGGAGGGTTCGTAGAGATTCGTGAGCACGCGTCCCTCCTGATAGTTGGGGAGGAACACCCTGATGCCGAGGTCCTTCACGTACGACCAGAACGTGGCCGGCCCCATCTCTTCGATCATCTGGAACGATGCCGGGTCGAAGGAGATCAACTTGTTGCTGGCTCGCGCAATCTCGGCGGCGAACCGGGCGGCGGTGCGCGGCGGGTCGGTGAAGAATGACCAGGCACTGAGGAACAGATAGTCGGCCCGGTTGATCACCGACTTGGGCAACTCCTGGGGGAGGAGGAAGAAGTCGGCGCCACGGCCCGACACCATGCTGCGCTCACCGGTTTGATCCACGAACACCGCCACGCTGCCGGTGAGGTGGGCGTCGGTCTGGATGAAGTGGTGCACGATGCCCTCGCCGTCGAGGTCTTCTCGCGCCAGGTCGCCGAGGCGGTCACGGCCCACCTTGCCCACGAAATGCGTGTCGAGCCCGCAACGCCGAGCCCACACCGCCACGTTGGCGCCGCTGCCGCCGGGGGTGAGCATCACCTCGCCGAACGAGTCGCCGCCCTTCAGCACCTCGTTGTTGGTGCGGATGAGCACGTCCCACGCGAAGTCGCCGACGACGCACAAACTCACGCATTCACGCTACCGATGGGTTGCCTAGCATTGGCCCGTGCCGCCGATAGCGACGTCGCTCGACACCACGATCGACGTCGATGCCACGACCATCACCGGTTTCGTGCGCGACGGGCATGCAGTAGTACGCGGCCTTGCATCACCGGAAGAAGTAGCCCGGTACTCGCCGGCGATCCGCAGCGCGACCCGTGCGTTGAGCGGCGACGAGCGCCCGCTCGCCGAGCGCGACACGTACGGCAAGGCCTTCATCCAGTCGATGAACCTGTGGACCGTCGACCCCGAGGTGCGCGAGTTCGTGTTCGCGCGACGTTTCGCCAAGGTTGCCGCCGACCTGCTCGGGGTGGGTGGCGTGCGGTTGTACCACGACCAATCGCTGTTCAAGGAGCCGGGTGGCGGCATCACACCCTGGCACCAGGACCAGGTGTACTGGCCGCTCGACACCGACCGCACCGTCACGATGTGGATGCCGCTCGTCGACATTCCGGCGAGCGTGGGCTCGGTGGTGTTCGCCTCCGGCAGCCACCGTCGGGGTGACCTCGGCGGCTCGGCGATCGGTGACGACTCGCAGCGGTACTTCGACGAGCTAGTCAAACATGAGGGCTACGACCTGGTGGCGTACGCGCCGATGCGGGCCGGTGACGCAACGTTCCACACGGGCTGGACGCTGCACGGCGCGCCAGCCAACGAAACGTCGACGATGCGTTCGGTGATGACGATCATCTACTTTGCCGATGGCACGCGAGTGGGCCCCGTCGACAGCCCGATGCGGCGCGATGACAACGAGAAGTGGTTGGGCTCGCTGCCGGCCGGATCACCGGCGTCGTCGCCGTTGAATCCGCTGCTCTGGTCGCGCGACTAGCGCTTGATTCCCGACGTCAGCACGTTGACGATCCGCTGCGGCAGCCCCACCAGTACGGGGTAGATCTTCGCCCGCTTCGGGAGGCACACGTTGGCGGTGCCGCGTTCCACCGCGTTGCACACCGCCCGCGCCACGCGCTCGCGCGGCACCTCGGGCAACAGTTGCAGCCGTCGCAACCTGCCGAACATCTGCTCGGCGGCGCGGAAGCCCTTCACGCTGGCCAGCATGTCGGTGGGGATCGGCCCGATTTCCACGATGGTGAGCCCGACGGGGGAGCCCTTCATCTCGTGGCGCAACACGCGGTGGAA
>JBIJCI010000088.1:0-2639 GCA_044344715.1 Ilumatobacteraceae bacterium
TTCTCCAGCATTGCGAACTGGCCGCCCTGCATCTGGCCGAGCTTGGCCACGTCGATGCGCAGCTTGCCCTGCCCGGCAGCGGCCGAACCCACCTCGACGCGGAGCGGGTCGCGCGGCAGCAACTGGTCGATACCGACGTCGTAGAACTTGGCGAGGCGCTCGAGGCGCGGCACCGAGATCGCCCGCTCGCCGCGCTCGTATGCACCGAGCACCGACGCCTTGAACTCCTCGCCGGAGCGCTGCTCCACGTCACCGAGCGACATGTTCTTTTGCAGGCGGATCGAGCGCAGGCGCTCACCGACGAGCCGGGAGTACGGCGAGGAGCCCTCGTCGATGTCGTTCTCGCTCATCCGAACCTCGCTTGCCTACCGTGCACGACGTGCAACCAGCAACGTCGCCGCCACCAGTGTGGCAGTCTCCGCACGCAGGATGGTGTCACCGAGCGATACACGCGAGGCGCCCGAGGGAATCTCGTCGGGATCGAACCCGCCCTCGGGTCCAACCGCCACCAGCGTCACGCTGCCCGCAGGGTGCGACGGCGCGTCCGGATCGGCGACGGCGGCACCGGGCCGATGCAACACGTCGTCGAGCGTTGCGAGCCCTTCGACCGATGGCAGGAAGGTGCGGCGTGACTGCATGGCCGCCTCGCGTGCAACCAGGCGCAACTTCTGCATCTGCTTGGCATCGTTCGACCACCGCACCACCGAACGACGCGTCGGAGCCACGACGACGATGTCGTCGACGCCGATCTCGGTGAGCTTCTGCACCGCCCACTCGTTGCGATCACCCTTCACCGGCACGAACGCCACACCGAGGCGCTGCGCAGGAGTGGGCGCAACCACCACCTCACCAACGGGCGAGAGGGCTCCGGCCGACCATACGCACTCGCGCCACGCGCCCTTGCCGTCGCACGCGGTGACCCGTTCGCCGTCGCGCAACCGCAGCACGCGACCCAAGTGGTGTTGGTCGTTGTCGGCGAGCACTGGTGACCCGAGGTCGTCGACGAAGACGTGGGCAGCTGAGTCGCGCAGCGCCGGGATCACTGGCGGTCGCCGCGCAGTTCGGCGAAACGGCGCAACAGCTCGCGTTCTTCCCTGCCGAGCTTGGTGGGCACCCGCACCACCACGCGCGCGCGGAGGTTGCCGCGTCCGCGGGTTCGGCCGCTGGAATTGAGTCGGGGTACTCCCCGACCCCGAATGGTGAACTCGTGGCCGTGCTGCACACCCGCGGGAATCTCCAGTCGCTCCACACCGTCGAGGGTGTCGAGATCGAGTTCGGTGCCGAGGGCTGCCTGCGTGATGGAGATCGGCACGTCGGTAACGAGGTCGTCATCCTCGCGGTGCCAGCGTTCGTGGGCGGCCACGCGGAGGTGCACGTACAAGTCTCCGGGCGCACCACCCCGCTGGCCGACCGCACCACGACCGGTCAGCCGCAGGGTTTGGCCCGTGTCGATACCGGCCGGCACCTCGACGGTGAGCGTTGCATCCTCGACCTTCCGACCCTCGCCGCGGCACGAGGAACACGGCGATGCGATGATCTGCCCGGCACCAGCGCAACGCGGGCAGGCGCTCGCGGTGACCATCTGACCGAGGAGACTCTGGCGCACGCGGCGCACCTGGCCCGAGCCGCGGCACTCTTCGCAGCCGATGGGAGCACTGCCGGGTGCGGCACCGGAACCCCCGCACTCCGCGCACGACACGGCGGTTCGCACCCGTACCTGCTGCTGCGAGCCGAACACGGCATCGACGAACGACACGTCGAGCACCGCCTCGAGGTCCTGCCCGCGCGGCGGACCGCTCGGCCCGGAACGACCGCCGAAGGGTGAACCCCCGCCGAAGAACGCATCGATGATGTCGCCGAAGCCTCCGTTGAACGGATCACCGCCTCCGCCACCACCGCCACCCAGGCCGGCTTCGCCGAAGCGGTCGTAGCGCGCACGCGACTCCTCGTCGCTCAGCACCTCGTAGGCACGCGACACCAGCTTGAACTGCTCCTCGGCCTCCTTGTTGCCCGGGTTCTTGTCCGGATGCAACTCGCGGGCCAGTTTGCGGTAGGCGCGCTTGATCTCGTCGGGCGAGGCGTCGCGAGCGACACCGAGCAACTCGTAGAAGTCCCCGGCCATTCGCGGCTCAGCCCTCGGTGAGGCGGCGCCCGAGTCGGTCGCTCACGACTTCCACCGTGGCGAGTGCGGCCGGGTAGTTCATACGTGTCGGACCGAGGACGCCGACGCTGCCGACCGTCTCGCCGTCGCGCACCACCGGTGCGAGCACCACCGAGCACACGCTGAGCGGCTCGACGCCCGTCTCGGCACCGATCGCCACGCTCACACCGCGGCTCAGCATGTCGCGTACGAGCGAGACCACCACGTACTGCTGCTCGAGCGTCTCCAACACCGAGCGCACCACGTCGACGGCATCGAAGGCCGTGGTGAGACTGGCCGTGCCGCCGACGAACACGCTGTCACGACCGCGACCGCCGGCCAGCGAACCGACCGCCTTGCCGACGAGCGCCTCGACGTCGGCATCGACACCCGAACCGCTGGCGGCGGTGAACGACACCGAGCTCAGTGCCTTGCCGACGAGGAGCTCGTTGATGCGGGCGTTGGCGAGCGCGAGCTGCAAATCGTCGGGCCTGTGCGC
>JBIJCI010000054.1:0-9966 GCA_044344715.1 Ilumatobacteraceae bacterium
TGGAGCGTCGGGGTGCACGGGTCGTGGCGAGTATCTGGGGTTTCCGTCAGGGAGAATACGAAGCGGCGGCACGTGACCTCGCGGGAGTCGGCGATCGCCTCACCGCGATCGAGGTCAACTTGTCGTGTCCGAATCTCGAGCACGCGCGGTCGATGTTTGCCCACGACGCGCAACAGGCGGCTGGTGTCGTCGCCGGCGTGCGTCGATCCCTGCCGGCGGCGGTTCCCGTCTGGGTGAAGCTGAGTCCGAACACCGATCGACTGATTTCCGTGGCCGAGGCGGTGGTTTCCGCGGGCGCTGATGCGTTGGTGCTCGCGAATACGGTGCTCGGCTTGCGGATCGATACGAACCTGCGGCGACCGGTCCTCGGTAACGGCGGCGGGGGAGTGAGCGGCGGTGCGATCCATGCAGTGGCGGTGCGCAGTGTGTTCGACGTGCGGTCGGTGATTCCGTCGGTTCCCATCGTCGGGGTGGGCGGCGTATCGAACGCCGATCATGCCATCGAGTTGATGATGGCCGGAGCGAATGCCGTTCAGGTGGGTACGGCGACGTTCGTCGACCCGCGCGCGATCGTGAACGTGCAACGAGGTATGGAACGTTGGGCAACTCGCCGAGGCGTGAGATCGTGGGGCGAGATCATCGGGGCTGCCCACTAGCCTTTTTTCATGGCAGTGACGCCGGCGATCGCGCATCAAGACGACGTTCACGCCCGGTTGAGGCGGCTCCGTGCCGATATCGAGTTGCGGATTGCGCGGGTGAGCGACGGGTCCACGTCCATCGAACGGGTGCTGCAACTCGGTGAGGACGACCCGGTCGTTCGATTCGTGTACCTCGTAAAGTTCGCCGAGGCGGTGCCCGGTGTCGGGAAGGTGAAGGCACGACGGGTCCTGGCGAGCCTCGGATACGGCGAACGAACCAGGACCGGTGAGGTACCCGCCGGTGACCGGGCTGCACTCACGGCGGCGCTGTCATGAGTGGGTTGATCTTCGTCGTCTCCGGCCCGGGCGGAGTGGGCAAGAGCACCGTCGTTGCGGAACTGATGAAGCGCGATCCGCAGCTCTGGCTGAGCCGCTCCTGGACGACCCGTGAGCGACGCCCCGGCGAGGCGGAGGATGCGTACCATTTCGTCACCCGGCACGACTTCGAGGCACACATCGACGCCGGCGGATTCTTGGAATGGACCAGCTTCCTCGGCAATTACTACGGCACCCCGCAGCCCGCGCCCCCGGTAGGCAAGGACATCGTTCTCGAGATCGAGGTGGACGGCGCGGGTCAGGTGAAGAAGCAACACCCGCAGGCCGTCCTCATCTTCGTGCTGCCACCATCCCGCGAGGAACAGCGTGCCCGTTTGAACGCTCGTGGCGACGACGGACACAAGGTGGACCAACGTCTACGCAAAGCCGAGGAGGAGGAGCCCGTGGGGGTCGCCCTAGCCGACCATATCATCGTCAATCAGCAGCTCGAACGGACGATCGCCGACATGCTCGACGTCATCTCGTCCGCCCGTCGTACCGCTAGCATTTGAGGGTCGCAACCGGCCCTTGCGGGTTGGTTCCGCCCGTTCTAGCCAGTCCGCACCAAGGAGTCCCGTGACTACGACCACCGACAACACGATGATGTCCCCGGCAATCGAGGTCCTGCTCGATCACACCCGGTCGAAGTTCAGTCTCGTCACTCTCGCAGCGAAGCGCGCGCGGGAGATCACCGAGTACTTCGGCAACCTGAAGACCAGCGAGGTCGTCGGTCCGACGGTGGAGACCGTCAGCACCAAGCACCTCTCGGTGGCCTTCGAGGAGATCGCCGCCGACAAGGTTCGCTTCGTCCCCAAGACCCTCGACGAGATTCGCGCGGAAATCGCCGAGTTGCAGCGTCAGGAAGACGAAGCCAACGCCCTGGCAGCAGCGGAAGTCGAAGAACAGCCGGAGTAAGCGGCGCCCATGACGCGCAAGTACACCTTCACCTCGGAGAGCGTGACCGAGGGTCATCCGGACAAGATGGCCGACCAGATCAGCGATTCCGTGCTCGACGCCATCCTCGCCGAGGACCCGAACGGTCGTGTCGCCTGCGAGACGCTGCTCACCACCGGATTGTGCGTGGTGGCCGGTGAGATCACCACGTCGGCGTACGTCGACATCCCGAAGCTGGCGCGCAACACCATCAAGGAGATCGGCTACGACAACGCCGCCTACGGTTTCGACGGCAATACGTGCGGCGTCATCATCAGCATCGACGAACAATCGAGCGACATCGCGATGGGTGTCGACAAGAGCGAGGAACTTCGCGGGGGCAAGAGCGGCGAGGACCGGCTCAATGCCCAGGGTGCGGGTGACCAGGGAATGATGTTCGGCTACGCGTGCGACGAAACCACCGAGTTGATGCCGCTTCCGATCTTCCTCGCGCATCGACTGTCCGAACAACTCACCGAGGTGCGCAAGTCGGGGGCCGTGCCGTACCTCCGGCCGGACGGCAAGACACAGGTCACCTTCGACTACGAGGACGGTGTTCCCGTGCGGCTGCGCACGGTGCTCATCAGCACGCAGCACGCCGACGGAATCTCGCGCGACACCGTGATCCGTCCCGATCTCATCGAGCAGGTCATCCGGCCGGTCATTCCGGCCAAGTTCGCCAACGACGACTATGCCGTGTTCGTTAACCCGACCGGCGAATTCGTGAAGGGCGGACCGCACGCCGACACCGGGCTCACCGGTCGCAAGATCATCGTCGACACCTACGGTGGGATGGGGCGCCACGGCGGCGGAGCGTTCAGCGGCAAGGACCCGTCGAAGGTCGACCGGTCGGCCGCCTATGCGGCGCGCTGGGTGGCCAAGCACGTGGTTGCCTCGGGTGCTGCGAAGCGTTGCGAGGTGCAGGTGGCCTATGCAATCGGCATGGCACAGCCCATCAGCATCCTCGTCGAGACGTTCGGGACGAATGCGATCGACGAGACCAAGATCGAGCAGGCGGTGCGCGACACCTTCGACCTGCGTCCCGCCGCGATCGTGCGCGACCTCGATCTCAAGCGACCGATCTACCGCAGGACCGCTGCGTACGGACACTTCGGGCGTACCGCGCCGGAGTTCACCTGGGAGCAGCTCTCGCGCCTCGACGCATTCCGCAAGGCCGCCAAGCTCTAGACGGGTCCTCGCGCAGACCGGGTGCCTACTCTCGTAGGTGCCGTGTTGCGTATCGCCCGAGTCGTCGTCGATGTCACCGGCGTCGACAAGCCCTTCGATTACCTCATTCCTGACGAGCTCGCGCCGCAGGTCGTGGTGGGGGCGCGTGTACGAGTGCCGCTGCACCGTCGCGAGGTGCCCGGGTGGGTGATGGAGGTGCTCGACGCCGATCGCAGTGACGTCGACGTCGGGCGCTTGTTGCCCGTCCGCAAGGTCACGTCGATCGGTCCCGCGCCTGACGTCGTCGAACTCGCCGAGTGGGCGGCGGTGCGGTGGGCCTCGCGTCGCCGTCCCTTCTTCGTTGCTGCATCACCGACGAAACGCGTTCCCAGGCTCGGTGCACGGCAACGACGCAACGTCGGGGGTGTCGGCGACGACTCCTCGGTCGATGCGCCGTTCCAAGAACCGGGGGGTCTCGTGGTGCTCGGTCCGGCGTCCGACCCGATGCCGGTGGTTCGCGCGGCAATGGCCCTCGGTCCGACGTTGGTCGTGGTTCCGACGCTGTCACGTGTGCGACGGATTGCAGCCGAATGTCGGAGAATCGGACGAACCACGGCGACGTATCCGGACGAGTGGGTGGTCGCGGCGTCCGGCGTCGATGTGGTCATAGGCGCGAGATCCGCGGTGTGGGCCACGGTGCCGGAACTCGCGGCACTCGTGGTCGTCGACGAGCACGACGATGCGCTCCAGGAAGAGCGGGCCCCGACGTGGCATGCCCGCGACGTGGCGATCGAGCGGGCCCGACGAGGCGGCATTCCCTGCATCCTCGCCTCCGCCGTTCCCACCCTTGCCGCCAGACGATGGGCTGGCACGCGGGTGGTCGATGCCCCCGATGCCCGTGCATGGCCCCCGATTCGGGTGGTCGATCGCAACGCCGACGAGCGGTGGGCCTCGTCGCTCGTAACCTCGGCCCTGATCGAACTGCTCCGGCAACACGACAAACGGGTCGTCTGTGTCCTGAACGTGAAGGGCAGGGCCCGCGCAGTCGCCTGCGATTCCTGCCGCAGCGTGGCGAGGTGTGAGCACTGCGACGCCGGACTCTCACAGCCGGCGAAGGACCGACTCGCGTGCCCGCGGTGCGGAATCGAGCGGCCGGTCGTGTGCCTCGGATGCGGCTCCCAGAAGTTCCGCTCCATCCGCGCAGGTATCTCGCGACTGCGTGATGAGATGGAGGCCGCCGCCGGACGCGTCGTTCAGGAGGTCACTCCCGCGACCGAGTCGTTGGATCCCGGCGCTTCCGTCTTCGTCGGTACCGAGGCGGTGTTGCATCGTCTCGACCGTGCCGATTCGGTGGTGTTCCTCGACATCGATGCCGAACTCCTCGCCCCGCGTTATCGGGCGAGTGAGCAGGCACTCGACCTCATCGCCCACGGTGCGCGGCTCGTCGCCCCGACCACCCACGGGGGTGGGGGCGAGGTCGTCCTGCAGACGGCGGTCCCGAATCACGAATTGATCGTCGGGCTCGTGGCCGGTGATCTGTCGGGTTACGTCGCAGCAGAGACGGCTCGACGAGAGCGCCTGCGCCTGCCCCCGTTCGGAGCCTTGGCGGAGATAAGCGGACCGGGAACGAAGGATGCCGTGACCGCGCTCTCGGCGTCCTTGCTGGTCGAGGTGGCGGCGCGGGAGGATTCTGCGCTCGTTCGTGCCGTCACCTGGGACGATCTCAGTTCCGCACTCGCGACCCTTCCAAAGACCAAGCAGCGCATCCGTGTTTCTGTCGACCCTGCCCGCGTCTGACCGGTGATCGTGCGGCCGCACGGATCGTGCGGCGTTACCCGTTCTGCTATCCCCGGCTTACGTGCAGTATGCGGTAGCCCTGCTTGCTCGAGTGTCGTGCCACCGAGTAGCCCTGCGACACCAGCCACTTGGAGAGCGAATCCGAGCCGAGGTTCTTGTGCACCACCAGATCGGCGGCACCGTCGTCGGTCAGGCGCGACAACCACTCGACGAGCAGCTGGTGCAGTTCATCCTTCCCCACGCGAATCGGTGGGTTCGACCAGATGGCATCGAACCGTTGATCCGGCGGCACCTCACCCGGTCGGGCGACGCGAACGTTCGCTACCTCGTTCAGCTTCACGGTGCGCCGCGCTACGTCGAGGGCCCGCTCGTTCACGTCGACCGCCCACACCTGTGCGTCCGGCCGCAGTTTGGCCAGGGCAACGGCAATCGCACCGCTTCCGCAGCCGAGGTCGAGTAGCACCGGGCCGGCAGGCACGTCGGCGTTCTCGATGAGTACCCGGGTACCCCAGTCAAGTTCGCCCTGGTTGAACACGCCCCGATCACCGGCGAGCACGAGGTCGAGCTTGCGCACACGAACGTGGTGCGTGGTTGGCTGCGTCTGCGACGACGGCGACTCGGCGAAGTAGTGATCCGACGTCGACATGGCCATCGGTAGCCTTGCACAGCGTGACGTACGAGATTCGCACCTTCGGCGACCCCGTGCTCAAGGCCGTCGCCGAGCCCGTCACCAACATCGACGAACGGCTGGTACGGCTCACCGACGAGATGTTCGACGTGATGTACCAGGCTCCCGGCATCGGGCTCGCCGCACCGCAAATCGGGGTACAGCGTCAGGTGTTCGTCTACGACATCGACGAGGAACGTAAGGTCATCCTCAACCCGCAGATCGTCGAATCGAGCGGGGAGTGGGTGTACGACGAAGGCTGTCTCTCGATTCCCGGGCTGTACGTGGAGATGCTCCGTCCGAAGCGCATCCTCGTGCGGGGAATCAACCTCGATGGCAATCCGGTGGAGTTCGAGGCCGACGAATTGCTGGCCCGACTCTTCCAGCACGAGGTCGACCACCTCAACGGTGTGCTGATGTTCGACCGAATGACGCCCGACCAGCGACGCGAGGCAGTGACGCTCTACCGCGCGCGGGAGGGCCAGCCCAGGGATGCCGAGCCGTACCATCTGAAGTTGGCCTGACGCAGACGCAGTCGCCGTGACACTCGCACCGATGCCGGTCGGCCCCGCCCGACGCATCGTCTACCTCGGTACGCCGGCTGTGGCGGTTGCGCCGCTGCGGGCACTGGTCGGTGCCGGGGTCGACGTCGCACTGGTCATCACGCGGGTCGACAAGCGCCGCGGACGCGGTTCGGCCCTCTCCCCGAGTCCGGTCAAGGCGGCGGCCCTCGAGCTCGGCATTCCCGTCAGTCACGAATTGTCGGATTCCCTGACGGTGGGTGCCGACCTCGGCGTCGTCGTTGCCTACGGCCGGATCATCCCGATGTCGGTGCTCTCGCTCCTGCCGATGGTCAACGTCCACTTCTCGTTGCTGCCGCGCTGGCGAGGGGCCGCTCCGGTCGAACGGGCGTTGCTGACGGGCGATAGCGAGACCGGTGTCTGCATCATGCGGGTGGAGGAGGGTCTCGACACCGGCGTGGTGTACGAGCGACGCGTCGTCGGGATCCGCCCGGAGCACACGCTCACCAGCCTGCGCAACGAACTCGTCGAGTCGGCGATCGAACCGCTCCTGCGGGTGGTCACGCACGGAAGCGGACCCGGCGAGCCCCAGCTCGGTGAGCCCACCCATGCGCCGAAGATCGCACCGTCGGAGTTGCAGATCGACTGGACCAACGACGCACGACGCATCGCGGCGCTGATTCGTCTCGAAACCGCGTGGTTCGCGCTCGGGGGCCGGCGGATACGGGCGATTGCCGCCCGGGTCAACGACGCGACGGGAGGCGAGGGCGCACCGGGCACCGTGATCGGCTCCGACCGACGAGGGGTTCGTGTCGCCACCGGCCGCGGGACGATCCTGCTCGAGCGTGTTCAGCCCGAGGGGCGCACGCCGATGTCCGCCGCCGACTGGGCGAACGGTGCCGATCTCCCCGCATCGTTAGCCTGAGGTACAGATGTTGCGCCTCGTCCTGCCGAAAGGTTCGCTCGAGTCGGCGACATTCGAGCTGTTCGATGCAGCAGACCTTACGGTCAAGCGATCGTCGCAGGTCGACTACCGGGCCTCGATCGTGGACCCACGAGTCGACGAGGTTCGCATCCTTCGTCCCCAGGAGATCCCGGTCTACGTTGCCGAGGGGCTGTTCGACATCGGAATCACCGGTCGCGACTGGATCGAGGAGACGGGGAGCACCGTGGAATCGCTCGGTCGACTCAACTACTCGAAGGCAACGAGTGATCCGGTGCGCATCGTGGTTGCCGTCGCCAACGACTCGGCGTTCCAGAAGGTCCAGGACCTCCCCAACGGTGTCCGGGTGACCAGCGAGTACCCGCGGCTGACGAAGTCGTACTTCGCGGAACGCGGTATCGAAGCCGACGTCCGGCTCTCCTACGGGGCGAGCGAGGCGAAGATCCCCGACATCGCCGACTGTGTCGTCGACCTGACCGAGACCGGACGCGCGCTGCGCGCCGCCGGCTTGCGGATCATCGACACGATCCTCACCAGCCACACCGAGCTCATCGCCAACCCGGCGTCCTTCGCCGACCCGAAGAAGCGTCACGCGATGCAGCAGCTACTGACGTTGTTGGAGGGTGCACTCGAAGCACGCGGCAAGGTGCTGGTGAAACTGAACGTCAGTGACGCGGCCTATGCGGCCGTTCTGAAGGTCTTGCCGGCGGCGAAGTCGCCGACGGTGTCCAAGCTCGCATCGGGTGACTGGGCGGTGGAGTCGGTGGTCGAGAAGCGACTCGTCAACACGGTGATCCCGGCGTTGAAGGATGCCGGCGCCACCGACATCCTCGAGCTGCCGATCGCCAAGATCATCCACTGATGCAGGCCGGTCCGGGTACCCGCGACCTGCGGGCCATCGTCGGTGTGCCGAAGACCGTGTTGCACGACCATCTCGACGGTGGTCTGCGCGTGGACACGATCCTCGAAATCAGCGACGAGATCGGTCACACACCGCGACTGCCCACGACCGACCGTGCCGCACTCCAGGCATGGTTCACGGCCGGCGCCGAAGCCCGCGATCTGCTCAAGTATCTGGCCACCTTCGAGCACACCCTGGCCTGCATGCAAACCGAGCAGCACATCGAACGAGTCGCCTACGAGGCCGTGAGCGACCTCGCCGACGACGGGGTCGTCTACGCGGAGCTTCGCTACGCTCCCGAACTCCACGCCCTACCGTTCGAGGCGAGTGCCGCAGCGGTTGCGGCCGGCTTCCGTCGCGCGGAGGCCGATGCAGTGGCGCGCGGAAGGTTCATCTCCGCGCATCTGATCGTGTGTGCCATGCGAACGGAACGGCGCTCGATGGAGGTTGCAACCTTCGTCGCCTCGCAGCGTGGACGCGAGCCGAAGATCGTCGCCTTCGACCTCGCCGGGGCCGAAACGGGTTGGCCACCGAGCCTGCATGCCGACGCGCTCGCGTATGCCCGCCGCGAACACCTGAACATCACCATCCACGCGAGCGAGCCGCCCGATCTGGAGTTGATCAGCGATGCGCTGGCCAACGGCGCGCACCGGATCGGTCACGGTGTGCGACTGAATCGCGATACGAGCGTCGGGCCCGATGGGTCGCTCGTCCTCGGGCCGCTCGCCGGGTTCGTACTCGACCGCCAGGTGCACCTCGAAATGGCGCCCACCTGCAATACGCAGATCGGCGCGGTCGCGGCGGTGTCCGAGCATCCGATCGGCTCGTTCCTGCGGCACGGCTTCAACGTGAGCGTGAACACCGACAACCGGTTGATGAGCAACGTTTCGCCGTCCGGCGAGATGCACGCCGTCGCGACGGCATTCAACTTGTCGTGGGGCGAGATCCGGCGCCTGGTCGAGAATGCACTCGGGTCGGGCTTCGCGCCCCACGACGTGCGCGAACGGATCCTGCGCGAGGTCGTAGCACCCGCCTACGACGGGCTGGGCTGAACAACCCGAGGATCTAGGCCGGCTTGCGCCCCTGACCGGCCAGGCGCACCTGTACGGCGATTCCGGGGAACTGAAGCGTGATGCCACCGAAGATCATCTCGTTCTCGTGGGTGACCGGGGCGCGTGATGCAACCACGGTGAGCGATGCGACATCCCCACCCGCCGGGTGATCGGTGAGCCGCGAACACCGCAATTCATAGACGTGGGGAGCAACCTCGCGAACGTCGACCCACTCGGTGTCGGGCCGGGTTCGCACGCCGATGAAGCCATCCTTGGCGAACATTGCAAAGGGGGTGTATTGGTCGAGGGCGAACCGCGAGCGACGTCCGTGCTCCCATCCGACCACCATGTCGGGTTCGATGACGCTGGTGGCAACCGCATCACCGAATCGCTGCACGTGCCTGCGGGTCTCCGCTACGTCGCGGGTGATCAGTCGGTTCCGGAGTTTGCCGCACAGTCGCCGGAAGAGCGGGAGGAAGTACAGGTCGTGGACGTGGGTGGTGGTGTTGTCGAGTCGGGTCGGCCCCGCAGCGGGGACGTCGATCGCGGTCATGAGCACCGAGTTGAGTGACACGTAGAGCCGCGGGTCGAGTCCGTAGGCCCTCGAGTACGGCCCGGCCTGTACGCCGAGCGCCGGATGCCACAGCACGCCGAGTCGGTTGCACACGCACGTCACGACGAGCTCGCCGAGGTCGTTCAACCGTCGGTCGGGCGAGTGGTCGATCATGAGGCAGGCGGCCAGGAGCGAGATGGCGTCGTACGTCGGGGAGTTGTACTCCGTGATGTCACCATCTTGGCGAATCCGCTCGGTGACCGCTGCGGCGAGGTTCGTGGCCGACCCCTCCGCGGCCACGCTGCACAACCACGAGTGGAGGAGTGCGATGTTGGTATAGGCGGGAGTGATGCGTTCGTCGGTTTCGCCGACTGCGGCAACGGCAACGGCCCGACGGATGGCGGCCCGTAGATCCCCGG
>JBIJCI010000055.1:0-9857 GCA_044344715.1 Ilumatobacteraceae bacterium
AACGTCTTCCCGCCGATTCCCTCCGAGATCGTGCTGCCATTCGCCGGGTTCGTCGCCCAACGCGGTGACGGTTCGGTCGTCGTCATGGTGTTCGCCGCAACGGTCGGAGCGGTCGTCGGTGCACTGACTCTCTACGGCATCGCCGCCCTGATCGGACCGGAGCGACTCCGCAGCTTCGTCGCCAGGTTCGGGGGATGGTTCGGGGTGAAGCCCGCCGACCTGCAACGGGCAGAGGAGTGGTTTGATCGGCACGCCGTTGCCGCAGTTCTCCTCGGTCGCTGCGTGCCGCTCGTGCGGTCCGTGGTGTCGGTGCCGGCCGGATTCCGCCGGATGCGGCTCGCGCCGTTCCTCCTGTACACGGCGATGGGCAGCATCGTCTGGAACACCGCCCTCATCGGTGCCGGGGCGATCCTCGGCAACCAGTGGGAGCGCGTCGAACCGTACGTCGCGACCCTGCAATGGGTGGTGCTCGCGCTCATCGTCGTGATGCTCGTGCGCTTCGTTACCGTGCGGTTGCGTCGCCGCGCCTAGTCTCGGCAGCGGGGGTCCGGTCATGGGCGAGCTCAGCGGCAAGGTTGCAATCGTCACCGGGTCGTCGAGCGGCATCGGCGAGTCGACGGCACACCGCCTCTCCGAACTCGGCGCCACGGTCGTGGTGAACTCGTCGTCGTCGGTGGAGGCCGGGCAGAAGGTGGCCGCGGCGCTCGCCACGAAGGGTCTGTACGTGCAGGCGGACATCAGCGACAAGGCGCAGGGCCAGCACCTGGTCGATGAGACGATCAAGAACCACGGCCGTCTCGACATCCTCGTCAACAACGCGGGGTGGACCACGCTCGTGCAGCACGGCGACCTCGACGGGCTCACCGATGAGATCTTCGACAAGACGTTCAAGGTGAACGTCTACGGCACGTGGTGGCTGACCAAGGCGGCGATCCCGCACCTGCGCAAGAGCGACGACGGCAACGTGGTGAACATCACCTCCATCGCCGGGGTCCGACCGGTCGGCAGTTCGATGGCCTACGCGATGACCAAGGCGGCCCTGAACCACATGACGGTGTTGCTTGCCAAGTCGCACGGTCCGGTGCGATTCAACGCGGTGGCGCCGGGACTCGTGCAGACACCGTGGACGAAGGACTGGGGTGTGATGCACGACTTCGTGTCGAAGGCATCGCCGCTCAAGCGTTCGGCGTACGCGAGCGACTGCTCGGAGGCGGTGCTCGGCATCATCCGCAACCCGCACATGACCGGGCAGGTGCTCGTGATAGACGGCGGGTTTACGCTCGTCTCGTGACCGCGCACCGCACGTACGCGTCGAACCTTCCGACCGGTGATGTCCACCCGTACCGCAGCGGGGCGTGGCGGCCGCAGACCACCGAACACACGGCGAGGGATCTCGTCGTCGAAGGCACGGTGCCCCGCGAGCTGAACGGTGTGTACCTGCGCAACACCGAGAATCCGCTGTTCGAATCGATCGGGCGGTACCACCCGTTCGACGGCGACGGAATGGTCCACATGATGTCGTTTCACGACGGCGAGGTGGAGTACCGAAACAGATTCGTGCAGACCGACGGGCTACGCGCCGAGATCGAGGCAGGGACGGCCCTCTGGGCGGGGCTCGCCGAACCGCCGGCCCGCTCGTTGCGCGACGGCAAGTGTGCACGTGGACGGATGAAAGATGCATCCAGTACCGACATCGTGGTGCATGCGGGTGTCGCCGTCTCGAGCTTCTACCAGTGCGGCGACCTGTACCGACTCGATCCGCGAACCCTCGACGATCTCGGCAGGGAAACCTGGGGCGGCGAGTTCCCCGCCGCTGGAGTGTCCGCCCACACGAAGGTCGACGAGCGAACCGGCGAACTGTTGTTCTTCAACTACCGGACGACCGCTCCGTACCTGCACTACGGCGTGGTGTCGGGCGCACGCGAACTCGTGCACTACGTGCCGATCGAACTGCCCGGGGCCCGTCTTCCGCACGACATGGCGTTCACACCCAACTACTCGATCCTCAACGACTGCCCGTTGTTCTGGGACGCCGATCTCATCGGGCGTGGCGTCTACGCCACCCGGTATCACCGCGACATGCCGATGCGCATCGGCATCATCCCCCGGTACGGGGCGGTGCACGAGATCCGCTGGTTCGAATGTCGGCCCACGTTCGTACTGCATTGGATCAATGCGTGGGAGGAGGGCGACGACGTGGTGGTCGACGGCTACTTCGAGGACGACCCGTCGCCGCGGGTGGAGAGCGATGCAACCATCGAGGCGAGGATGTTCCGCTTCCTCGACCTGCACTCGATGCAGTCGAGGCCGTACCGCTGGCGATTCAACCTGCGCACCGGCGCCGTGAGCGAGGGATACCTGAGCGACACGATCACCGAGTTCGGGATGATCGACCAGGCCCGCGCCGGTCTGGCGTACCGGTACGTGTACTCGGTGGTGCCGACCCGGGGGATGTTCACTTTCGACGGGCTGATCAAGCACGACGTGGTCACGGGCCGCGAGGAACGGGTGCTCTTCGGTGGGGGAGTGTTCGGCAGCGAGACGGTGGTGGCCCGCAAGCCCGGTGCCGTCGACGAGGACGACGCCTGGCTCGTCACGTTCACCTCCGACGTGCCGAATGACGAGTCGCACTGCGTGGTCTACGACGCAAAGGCCTTGGCTGAGGGCCCCGTCGCACGTATCCGACTACCCGAGCGGATCTCCAGCGGCACGCACGCGTGCTGGGCCGCTGCGTGACTACTACAGACTGCTGAGCGAGCGCAACGACGCGATCGTCACGGCGGTCATGGCGAAGAGGGCGAGGACCACGCCGAACGTGGCGCGCAGCCCGATCTCCTCGATGCCCCATCCGACGAGCAGCTGTCCGACCGGTGGTGCCGCGTAGACGAGCGACATCTGCAGGCCGTAGATGCGTCCCTGTGATGCCGGTTCGATGCGGCGCTGCACGACGGTGTTCCACAGCGGGTTGAACGGACCCCACGCGAGACCGGTGATGAATGCGAGCAGGGCGAACAGCGCGGTACCCGGGAGGAATCCCATCGGCAGCAATGCCGCGGTCGATACCACCACGATGGTTCGCAGCAGGGTGGAGAGCGGTACGCGCTCCGAGATCTTGCCGTAGGCGAACGCGCCGAACACAACGCCGAGCGCCACCGCGGACATCACGGCGCCGAGTCCGACGGCGTTGTCGATCGACTCGAAGTGGGTGGGCCAGATCACCGTGTCGATCGGCATGTAGAGACCGCCCATCACCGTGAGGCCCAGCGTGAAGGTGAGGAGCGGGCGGTCGGATTTGAGGAGTGCCATCCCGCCGCGCAGGCCCTGCCAGAACGGCTCGTGGCCTTCAGCGTGCTCGCCGCGATGTTCCCGCACCCGCATCGACCGCACGGCGAACGCCGCAACGAGGAAGAGTCCGCTCGTCGAGGCGAACGACAGGATCGGACCACCGACCTCGATGAACCAGGCACCGGCCGCCGGACCAATCATCCAGCCGACCGCGAAGTAGCCCTCGTGCCGACCGTTGGCCTTCTCCACGCTGATGCCCGACGAGACAGCGGCGTTCGGGATGAGCGACTTCCTCGCCGTGTAACCGGCCGGATCGAATACCGCTCCGAGCACGGCGAACAGGGCAATCCAGACGTACGTGAGTTCGGTGACGAACTCGCCGACGACGAAGAGCAGCACGGACAGGCACGAGAGCACGTCGGACAATGCGGACACCGCGCGGCGACCGATGCGGTCGATCAGCCCACCGACGATCGGCGACACGAAGATTCCCGGCAGGCTGACGAGTGCCGCCAGCAGACCCGCACGTGCCGGCGAGCCCGTGCGCTCGAGCACCAGCCACGGCACGGTGATCATGACGACGCCGTTGGCGACGCCGGAAGAGAGGTTTGCGACCTGCAGCCTGGCGAATGCCGAGCGTTGCAGGGCCTCGTTCACCGTGACGAGGCTACGAACTTCTCCACCGCGGAAAGGTCGTACGGCGTGCCCGTCATCACGATGACATGGTCCGCTCCTGCGGCAGCAAACTGCTCGACGCTGTCGAGATCGCCGGGGTTCACGCAGACGGTGCGTTCGATTTCTCGTGGATTGCGTCCCAACTTGGCGCACCACTCGTTGAGGATGTCGTTCTTCTTCTTGAAGTTGTCGGGAGGTCCGAAGAAGTTCGATTGATCCGCGTATTGCGCGACCAGTCGCAGCGTGACCTTCTCGCCGCTTCCGCCGATCATCAGCGGAATCTTGCCCTTTACGGGGCCGGGATTCAGCTTGTCCATTCGCTCCTTGATGATCGGTAGTCCGGCCTCGAGGATCTTCAGGCGCCCCGGGGCGGTGCCGAACTCGTAGCCGTACTCCTTGTAGTCGCGTTCGAACCAACCCGAACCCATGCCGAGGATGAATCGGCCGTCACTGATGTGGTCTATGGTGCGCGCCATGTCGGCGAGCAGTTGCGGATTGCGGTACGTGTAGCAGGTGACGAGGGCACCGATTGTGGCGTGCCTGGTGTCGGCGGCCATCGCGGCGAGCAGCGTGTAGCACTCGAAGTGTTCGGCATCGGGATTGCCGTACAGCGGATAGAAGTGGTCCCACGTCCAGAGACTGTCGACACCGATCGAATCGGCTGCGCGCCACGCGTCGCGCATGGCCTTCACGGTGGTGGCTTGCGGGTGGAGTTGTACGCCGATCTTCATGCGGCAAACCTAGCCTGAGCGGGTGACTTCCTCGTCGGCGCTGGCAATCACCGGCGCTACGAAGAGGTTCGGGGACTTCGTTGCCGTCGACGATCTATCGCTCGACGTGCGGTCGGGTACGTGCCTCGGACTCCTCGGCCCCAACGGTGCCGGCAAGACCACGCTGATGCGCATGATCACCGGACAGACCGGCCTCACGTCGGGAACCGTTTCGGTGCTCGGGCACGACGTGGCCCGCGAGTCGCGGGCGGCGCGGTCGTTGCTCGGCGTCTGTCCTCAGCAGGACAACATGGACGACCAGCAGACCGCACGCGAGAACCTGGCACTGTGGGCGGCGTTGTGCCGTGTTCCGCGTTCCGAACGGAGGCAGGCGATAACCAGGGCGCTCGAAACCGCGCAGCTGACCGATCGCGCCAATGAACGGGTCACCAACCTCTCGGGCGGAATGCGACGCCGACTGTTGCTCGGTCGTGCCTTCATCAATTCGCCAAGACTCGTGTTGCTCGACGAGCCGACGGTCGGCCTGGATCCCCAGGTGCGCAGCGACCTCTGGCTGATCATCGACTCCATGCGTCGTAGCGGGGTGACCGTGGTGATGAGCACGCACTACATCGAGGAAGCGGAACGACTCGCCGACGACATCGCAATCATGAACCGCGGTCGCATCATCGCTCGCGGCACACCGCAGGCGTTGCGCGAGCGGCACGCCGGTCTCGAGGCGGTCGAATACTTCGGGCCCCAGGATGCCCTCGACGAGATCGCCGCCAAGGCATCGGGTGCGGGGCTCACGTCCCGACGTGCGGGCCTCAGCATCTCGGTGCTCGGGGTGGAGAAGACCGACCCCACGGTGCTCGAATCATGGGGACGTCACGTGCGTCGCCCGACGAACCTGGAGGACGTGTTCGTGCTGCTGACGGGGGAGTCGCTCGATGGCTGACTTCGACTTCCGCTCGCTCCCGGCCATCTGGACCCGCGAACTGATCATCTTCAAGCGGTACTGGCCCGGGACGACGTTCACGGCGATCCTCGAGCCGCTCATCTTCCTGTTTGCAATCGGTCTCGGTGTCGGTGCGTTCGTCGACGAGATCGACGGTATGAGGTACGTCGTGTTCGTCGGCACGGGCGCAGTCGCCACGGCGGTGCTGTTCAGTTCGGTGTTCCCGGGCATGTACAACACGTTCATTGCCCGGGTGTTCCAGAAGGTCTACGACGGCATCCTCTCCACGCCGACCACCACCGCCGAGTTGATGGTGGGCGAGGCCACGTGGGTCGCCGCCCGGACCGCCGTCTACGGCTCGGTTCCCATGGTGGTGACGATTCCATTCGGCTTGACGCCGAGGTGGGGGATGCTCCTCGTGCCCCTCATCTGCTTCGTCTCCGCGCTCGGTCTCACGTTCCTCGGTCAGTACATCTCGGGTGTCGTCAAGGTGATCGACTCGTTCTCGTACTTCCAGTCGGCGCTGCTGACCCCGTTGCTCTTCGTGTCGGGAACCTACTTCCCGATCTCGGGGTTGCCCGAGTGGTTCGGCACCGTCAGCAACGCGAACCCCGTGTATCACTGCATCGAGTTGGTGCGTGACGCGTGCTTCGGCACGCTGTCGTGGTCGTCGTGGTGGCACGCGGCGGCACTCGTGGTGTTCGCTGCGATCACCGGAACCCTGAGCGTGCGCATCATGACGAGGCGGCTCATCACCTGAGCCACCAGCGTCAGCTGTGACAGACTCGGGCGCGTGCCCCGTGCATTGCTGAGCGTCCACGACAAGGCGGGCATCGTCGAATTCGCCCGCGAACTGCGGTCGCTCGGCTGGGACCTCTTGTCGAGCGGAGGCACCGCAAGAGCTATCGGCGACGCAGGTGTCGAGGTGACGGACGTGGCGACCGTGACCGGGTACCCGGCGATCCTCGGGCACCGGGTGGTGACCCTGCACCCGGCGGTGCACGGCGGGCTTCTCGCGGACCTCGACGACCCCGGTCACCTCGCGGACCTCCGCACGCACGGCATCGAACCGATTGCACTTGCGGTGGTGAACCTGTATCCGTTCGGTACGGATCCCGGCGTGGAGTTGATCGACGTCGGCGGACCGGCCATGGTTCGGGCGGCGGCGAAGAACTTCAAGCACGTCGGTGTCGTGACGGACCCATCGCAGTACGCCGGAGTCGTCGACGAGCTACGGCGTGACGGCAGACTTTCGGATCACACGCGGCGGACACTTGCCGCGCAAGCGTTCGCCGTCACGGCCGGGTATGACGCGCACGTTGCGGCATGGTTGGCCGGGGGCGAGGGGTCGCTGCCGGCGCGAATCACCCTTCAACTCGAGCGGGAGTCGACGTTGCGCTACGGCGAGAACCCCCACCAGGATGCCGCGCGGTACCGCGTCGTCGGGGAGCGGAGCTGGTGGACGACGGCCGAGCAATTGGGTGGCAAGGAGATGTCGTACCTGAACGTGTACGACGCCGATGCCGCCTGGTCGCTCGTCAACCGCTTCACCGAGCCGGCGGCCGTGGTGGTGAAACACGCGAACCCCTGCGGAGTTTCCGTAGGCGCAGGTATCGAGGCTGCCTACCAGCGCGCGCACGAGTGCGACCCGCTGAGCGCGTTCGGTGGCATCGTCGCACTCAACCGGACGATGACCCAGGAAACTGCCGAACGACTGTCCACCGTGTTCACCGAGGTGGTGGTGGCACCCGACTTCGAACCAGCTGCACTCGACCTGCTCACGACCAAGAAGAACCTGCGGATCATCCGCGCGAAGGTCCCGTACGGCGACGGTTGGTCGATGCGCACGGTCGACGGGGCGATGCTCGTGCAAACCCACGACGAACCCAGCGCCGACACCTCGAACTGGCGCGTGGCCGGATCGGTGCAGCCGACCACTTCCGAGCTGCGTGACGCCGCGATCGCCTGGGTGGTCTGTGCGGCCACGAGCTCGAATGCCATCGTCCTCGTGCGCGGTGGCGGCACGGTCGGTATCGGTGCGGGGCAGCAGAACAGGGTCGATGCAGCACGTATCGCCTGTGCACGGGCAGGCGACCGGGCCCGCGGTGCGGTCGCGGCCAGCGACGCGTTCTTCCCCTTCCGCGACGGCGTGGATGCGTTGGCAACGGCGGGGGCAACGGTGATCGTGCAGCCCGGCGGCAGTCAACGCGACGATGAGGCAATCGAAGCGGCGAACCAGCACGGCGTCGCAATGTTGTTCACGGACAAGCGTCACTTCCGACACTGACATTTCGTCAACGGGCTTCGGTGGCGGGCGTCGGCGCAACTATCGTCGTTCCATGGCAGTCGTCACCGCCCCGGGGACCGTCCGGGAATGACGCACAACGACCAACTCTTCGACCGGTTCGAGGGCCTCACGTTCGACGACGTGGTGCTGGTGCCCGGCTTCAGCGACGTACTGCCCGACCAGGTCGATACCACGACGACGTTCGCGCGGGACATCGTGCTCAACGTTCCCCTGGTCTCGGCGGCAATGGATCGCGTGACCGAGGCACGACTCGCGATTGCCATGGCCCGTTGCGGCGGTATCGGGGTGGTGCACCGCAACCTCGCGGTCGAGGACCAGGCGGCCGAGATCCGGAAGGTGAAGCGCTCGCAATCGGGAATGATCACCGACCCGGTCACCCTGCCCGCCACCGCGACGCTCGACGACGCCGAGGAATTGATGAGCCGGTTCAAGATCTCCGGTGTGCCGATCACCGATCGCGAGGGCGTATTGGTCGGCATCCTTACGAACCGCGACGTTCGATTCTGTTCGCCGCAGGACTACGCGCGCCCGGTCAGCGACTTCATGACCAGCGACGGCCTCGTCACCGCCCCGGAAGGCACCACGCTCGAGCAGGCAAAGAAGCTTCTGCAGGAGCATCGCATCGAGAAGTTGCCGCTGGTCGACGGCAAGGGTCGCCTGCGCGGGCTGATCACCGTGAAGGACATCATGAAGCGACAGGAGTTCCCGAACGCCACCCGCGATTCCGCCGGCCGCCTGCGGGTTGCGGCGGCAGTCGGTGTGGGCGAGGACCTCGAAACCCGCGTCGAAGCCCTGGCACGGGCCGGGGTTGATGCGGTGGTCATCGACACCGCACACGGCAACTCGATGGGCGTGGTGAAGGCGATCGAGCGGGTGAAGGGGAGTTGGCCGAACCTCGCGGTGGTGGCCGGCAACGTGGTGGACGAGGGCGGCGTCGAGACGTTGCACGGCGCGGGCGCCGACGCGGTGAAGATCGGTGTGGGGGCAGGATCCATCTGCACCACCCGCGTGATCGCCGGTGCGGGCATGCCGCAGCTCTCGGCGGTGTGGTTCGCCTCGCGTCGTGCCCGCGAACTCGGCGTGCCCACGATCGCCGACGGTGGCATCACCTACTCGGGCGACGTGGTGAAGGCGCTCGCTGCCGGTGCGAGCACGGTGATGCTGGGTGGCTTGCTGGCCGGAACCGACGAGGCCCCGGGCGAGGTGGAACTGTTCGAGGGCCGCCGCTACAAGGGTTACCGCGGCATGGGCTCGCTCGGTGCGATGCAGGGACTCGGTGCCGATCGATACGGTTCGGCACAGGGTGCTGGCGGTCGTAACAAGTTGGTACCGGAGGGAATCGAGGGTCGCGTCGCCTATGCCGGTTCTCTCGCCGACGTGATCTACCAGTTGGTTGGTGGTTTGCGTTCGGGAATGGGCTACGTCGGAGCGGCAACGCTTCCGGAGTTGTACCAACGATCGAGGTTCATGCGCGTGACCACGGCCGGACGCGAGGAGAGCCACCCGCACGACGTGACGATCACCCACGAATCGCCGAACTACCACCGCTCCTGAGAGCCACTATGGTGGCGGACCGACCAAAGGAGTCAGGATGAACCGCGGAGAGATCCTCCACGTGCCCGAGGAGGGCGACTCCGCGGTTCGGAGATTCCTCTCCCACATTCGGGACACGGTGACACCGACGGTCACGGATTACCCGAGTCTCCACGCATGGAGCGTCGCCGATCCGGGTGCGTTCTGGAGCCAGATCTCCGGGTGGTTCGGGGTCAGGTGGCACAGAGAGCCGACCAGTGTGCTGGAGCGGGATCCGGCAATGCTCGGCACGCGGTGGTGGCGCGACGGCACCCTGAACTTCACCGAACAGGTGCTCCGAATGGCGGAAGGTCACGAATCTGAGGTGGCAATCGTCGGCTACTCCGAC
>JBIJCI010000018.1:0-30300 GCA_044344715.1 Ilumatobacteraceae bacterium
GACAAATCGGAACAGCTCAGGCTCGAGAAGGAGATGCTCGGCTTCTACGTATCCGATCACCCGCTGCGGGGGCTCGAGACCGTGCTGCAACGCCGCGTGACGTGTCAGATCGCCGACGTGCCGGATCGCACCGAGGACAACCTCACGCTCGGCGGGGTGATTACGGGGGTCGACAGGAAGTTCACCCGGAAGGGCGAGCAGATGGCCACGTTCACGCTCGAGGACCTCGCCGGCACGATCGACGTCACCGTGTTCCCGCGGCTGTTCGCTACGCAGGGCCACCTCGTCGTGGAGGATCAGATCGTCGTCGTTCGTGGTCGGCTCGACCGGCGCGACGAGACGCGACCGACCTTCATGGCCAGCGACGTGAGCGTGGTCGACGTTCCCAGGAGCGGCATCGAGTCGCTCTTCATCGACCTGGCCCGCCGTCAGATGTCGCTCGACGAAGTCAACGAGGTGAAGGCCATGCTCGAGCAGCATCCGGGCGATTCACCGGTGTACCTCTCGTTCGGAACGAAGACCGTGGCCCTGGGGGCCGAGCATGCCGTGAACATCGGCAACGTGATCGGAATGCTGCGGGCACGTTTCGGTGATGCGGTG
Organism: Ilumatobacteraceae bacterium; assembly: GCA_044344715.1. GTDB lineage: Bacteria > Actinomycetota > Acidimicrobiia > Acidimicrobiales > Ilumatobacteraceae > F1-60-MAGs027. The sequence goes on from JBIJCI010000018.1 coordinate 601, forward strand.
AGCATTCGTTGAGCTCGTCCGCAGAACGAATGCGGTGCCACGAGGCAGTTGCGTCGCGTCAAGGGTGTGACGCGGTGCGATTCGCCGAATTGGCTGGCAGACTGAACGGGTGAAAGTTGCCACTCGCGACGCGAGCGCGCTGACCGACGCCGACCTCGACGAATTCGCTGCGATGGGCGGGGCATTCGGAATCGGTGCAGTGTCCAAGGCCAAGGACTCCTGGGTACTCGCGACCACCGCGTACGACGGCAAGACCCTCGCCGGATTCATGTTCCTCACGCTCGAACGTCTCGGCGGCACCCCGTGCGTCGTGATGGGGTTGCTCAGCGTCAAACGAACCGCGAAGCGTGACGCCGCGATGAAGGGTCTCATGACCGAGGCTTTCCACCGGGCACTGATGGCCTTCCCCGACGAGGACGTCGTGGTCGGTGCCCGATTCGTCGCACCCGAGGGTCTCGAGGCATTCGCTCCGCTCACCAACATCATTCCTCGTCCCAAGTACAACGCAGTCGGTGAGGAGCGGGCGTGGGGGCGCCGACTTGCGCGCCGCTACGCCATCGAACCCCAGTACGACGCGGGGACGTTCATCGCCAAGTCGAACGCCCAGACCGGATTCATCGACTACGAACCCGCGAAGAAGCCGAAGGTACCAGCCGACATCGCCGCCATGTTCAAGGGCGTCAACGTCGCCAAGGGCGGTGTGCTGATCGTCCACGGATGGACGATGGCGGAATCACTGGCCAAGCTCGGCAAGAAGCGTTGACCGTCGGGTCGCCGTGAGCGACTTCCGGGACGTCGTGCTTTCGCGACGGATGGTGCGCGCCTTCCGCCCCGACCCCGTTCCTCGCGCGCAGCTCGCAACGCTCGTCGACCTCGCGTCGCGGTCACCGTCGGCGGGAAAGACGCAGGGCTGGAGCGCCGTGGTTCTCGAGGGTGCGGCGACCGCGCGGTTCTGGGATGCCACGATGTCAACCGAGACGCGGTCGGGATTCCGTTGGAAGTTCCTCTTCGACGCCCCGGTGATCATGCTCTCGTTCGCCGACCCGCAGGCGTACCTCGCCAGGTATGCGGAGCACGACAAGTCACGCAGCCGCCTCGGTGAGTCGCTCGATGCATGGCCGGCGCCGTACTGGACGATCGATGCATCCTTCGCAACGATGACGCTGCTCCTCGCGGCGCAGGACGCCGGTCTCGGGGCGCTCTTCTTCGGTGTGTTCCAGGGTGAAACCGAACTACGCAGCCAGCTCGGTGTTCCCGGGCACCTACAACTCATCGGGGCAATCGCCCTCGGATACGAACGAACACCGAGCCCGGGTGAGGCGACTGATCGCGCATTCGGATCGGGTGCCAGCGCCGATCGTCGGCGCGCGTCCCCCGAGGACGTGCTGCACTACGGAACCTGGGGGACGCACTAAGCGCCGGACAGGGCAGTGCGCAGTGACGTCACCAGTTCGTCACGCGAGGTGGCCGGTGCGTGGCATGCGTACCGCCGGCACACGTAGGCCAGACCGTCACGCCGGTCGGCGAACAACGGCGTGTCGAATGGTTCGCCCCAGGCAAGCACGACGGTGGGCAGCCACTGTGATTGGAGGAACTGCACGAGGTCGCCCCGCTTGCCCGTGATGGCGATCTCCGTGGTTCCCACATGGCGCAGGTGCAGGGCGCAGAGTAGGTGGGGGAATGCGGTCGGAGCGCTGGCCGCGATCCGTGCGAGCAGCTTGAAGATGCCGTCGGCATGCTCGCCGTAGCGATCGTCGCCGGTGAGTGCACCAAGGCGCTGGAGGGCGAACGCGGCGACCGAGTTGGCGGAGGGCGTGGCGTTGTCGATGAGGTCCTTTTGACGCACGATCAGTCGTTCGCCGTCGTCGGGAGTCGTGAAGAGTCCGCCCTCAACGGCGTCCCAGTGGTGCGTGATGAGTTGATCGGCGGCCTGTTTGGCGAGCGCCACCCAGCGGGCGACCCCCGAGAGCTCGTACAACCGCGTGAACGCATCGACGAGGTTGGCGAGGTCGGCGGCCATGGCGAGGTGTTTGGGCTCGGCGTCGCGGTGCCAGGTGCGCAGCCACCTTCCGTCCGGGCGGCGCATCGTGCCCGCCAGGAAGTCCCCGGCGCGCTGGGCCGCCATCGCCCATTCATCGTTGCGGTAGGCACCGGCAGCCTCCGCCAGCGACGCGACCATCAGTGCATTCCACTCGGTGATCACCTTGTCGTCGAGTCCGGGGCGGTGGCGGGTGTTGCGGAACGTCAGCAACAGGCGGCGGACCGTTTCGACGTCCTCACTGCGCAGGAGCTTCCCGCGATTGGACAGACGGCACGGAATCGACCTACCCTCGAAGTTGCCTTCCTCGGTCACCTCGTACCAGTCGAGGGCGAGCTGCACCAGGTGTTCGGGGATGATGCGGCGTATCTGATCGGGGGTGAACACATAGAAGTGGCCCTCGTGCGAGTTCCCGGTCTCGTCGAGGGAATCCGCATCCTCGGCACTGTGGAACGCACCCTCTGGCGAGCGCAGGTCGCGCAGCACGTAGGTGATCGTTTCCTCGACCACCTGCCGCCACCGCGGTTCGCGCAGGACGAGCGACGCATGGAGGTACGGCCGTACGAGCAGTGCCTGGTCGTAGAGCATCTTCTCGAAGTGGGGCACGAGCCACTTCTCGTCGACGCTGTAGCGCGCGAAGCCACCGCCGAGGTGGTCGTACATGCCGCCCGACGCCATGGCGTCCAGCGACGTGGTGATGATCCGGCGGGTTCGGGGGGATTCGTCGTTCAGGTAGGAGCGCAGCAGCAGCTCGAGTGCCATCGTCGAGGGGAACTTCGGAGCCCCACCGAATCCGCCCCACGTCTCATCGAACGTCGCGTCGTAGTTCTGCGCAGCAGCGGCGAACACCTCGATACCCGGAAGGTCGGGGTTCGCGGCGATCTGCGACGTGCGGCCGATGTTCTCCACCAGCGCTTCGACGTTGTTGTCGATATCGGCACGACGGTTTCGCCATGCATCGTCGACTGCGTGCATCAACTGCAGGAACGTCGGCTTCGGGTAGTAGGTGCCGCCGAAGAACGGATTGGCATCGGGTGTGAGAAAGACGGTCATCGGCCAACCGCCCCGCCCCGTCATTGCCTGCACGGCATCCATGTACACACTGTCGACGTCCGGACGTTCCTCGCGATCGACCTTCACGTTCACGAAGAGTCGGTTCATCACCCCGGCAACCTCGGGGTCCTCGAACGACTCGTGGGCCATCACATGGCACCAGTGGCATGCGGAGTAGCCGACCGAGAGCAGGACGGGGACACCCCGCTGCCTGGCTTCGGCGAACGCCGCGTCGCACCACGGCCACCAGTCAACGGGATTGTCGCGATGCTGCCGGAGATACGGGGATGACTCGTGGGCCAGTCGGTTCATCGTCGGTCAGGCACCGACGGCGTGGTATCCGCCATCGACGTGCACGATTTCGCCCGTCGTCGCCGGGAACCAATCCGAGAGGAGCGCGCAACACGCCCTGGCCACCGCGGAGGAGTCGTGGATGTCCCAACCCAGTGGCGCACGCGCACTCCAGATGTCCTCGAACTGGGCGAACGACGGAATCGACTTCGCGGCCATGGTACGAATCGGACCCGCAGCAACGAGGTTGCATCTGATCCGGCGCGGTCCAAGTTCGCGCGCCAGGTACCGGCTGGTCGACTCGAGTGCGGACTTCGCCACCCCCATCCAGTTGTACGCGGGCCAGGCAACGGTGTTGTCGAAGTCGAGTCCGACGATGCTCCCGCCTTCGGTCATCAGCGGTACGAAGGCGTCGGCGAGGGTCTTCAGCGAGAACGCCGAAACCTGGACGGCAACCGAGACGTCGTCCCAGGTCGCGCCCATCAGATCGTCACCCAGGCATGCCGCCGGGGCAAAACCGATCGAATGCAGGACGCCGTCGACGCGTCCGAGATGCTGACGGGCGGCTTCGCGGACGCTCTCGACGTGCGTCGGGTCGGTGACGTCGAATTCCGCGACGACGGGTGCAGGGTCGAGTTTCCGTGCGCTTCGCCCGGTGATGGAGAGTCCGCGTCCGGCACCCGTCAGCATGACCGTCGCGCCCTGCGCTTGGGCCAGCTTCGCGACTCCGAATGCAAGCGAGGAATCGGTCAGGACCCCGGTGATGACGAGCCGCTTACCCGCAAGAATCGCCACGTCGCTACGGTAGTGGACATGACAGATTCACTCCCGAGTATCGGATATCTCGGGGGGACCGGACCGGCTGGCAGTGCGCTCGCCGCCCGCTTCGCGTCGGTCGGATATCCCGCGTGCATCGGATCGCGAACCCACGAACGGGGAGCGGAAGTGGCCGACGACCTGCGGTCGAGATGGTCCGAGCGCAACCTGCCGGTCACCGGCGGAGACAATGCGCTCGCGGCGCGCAGCGACATCATCGTGCTGGCCACCCCGTGGGACTCGGCCGCCACGACCGTGACCGAGTTGGCGGACGCGCTGCGGGGCAAGATCGTGATCACGATGGCAAACGCACTGGTCCGAGTCGGTAGGGAATTCCAACCGCTGATCCCGCCCCGCGGGAGCATCGCGGCACACGTGCAGGCGGCCATCCCCGAGTCGAGGGTCGTCGCCGCGTTCCAGCACCTCCCGGCCACCGAACTCGGGGCCCTCGATCACGGGGTCGACAGCGATGTGCTCATCTGTTCCGACGACCGTGAGGCGACGAAGGTGGTGAGCGACATGGTGTCACGCATTCCCGGATGCCGCCCGCTGAACGCAGGACTCCTCTCGAACGCGCTCGCCATCGAAGCCCTCACCGCCGTGCTGCTGCAGCTGAACGTGCGTTACAAGACCCGAGTGGCTCCGCGCTTCACAGGGATCGACTGACCGCGGTCGTGCGTCTCTACGACACGTCGCGCCGCGAAGTCGTCGACTTCATTCCGGGCGACGAGGTGAAGATGTACGTCTGCGGCGTCACGCCGTACGACGCGACGCACCTCGGGCATGCCTTCACGTTCGTCATCTACGACGTGCTGATCCGACGGCTGATCGACTCCGGACGCACCGTCAAGTGCGTTCGCAACGTGACCGACGTCGACGACCCGCTCTTCGCCAAGGCCCGCGAACTCGGAATCCACTATCTCGACCTGGCTGCGCGCGAAGAGAAGCGGCTCGAGGACGACCTGCGGGCCCTCAACTTCATCCCGATGCACGCCACCCCGCGCGCATCATCCGCGATCTCCGACATCCGCGGGTTCATCGGGATGGTGCTCGACCGCGGTTATGCGTACGAGGCGGGTGGGTCGGTCTACTTCGACGTCGCCCGGTTCGGCGGGTTCGGTACGGTGTCGCACTACGACAGGGATGAGATGTTGCGTCTGGCCCGGGAGCGCGGGGGAAACGTCGACGACCCCAACAAGCGCGACCCGCTCGACTTCGTGTTGTGGCAGCCGTCAGCGTCGGACGAACCCTCGTGGGACACGATCTGGGGGGCCGGTCGTCCGGGCTGGCACATCGAGTGCAGTGCCCTGGCACTACGTGAACTCGGAACGACGATCGACCTGCACGGTGGCGGAACGGACCTCATCTATCCGCATCACGAGTGCGAGCGGGCGCAGTCCGAGGCGGCGACCGGCCGGCCGTTCGTTCGCCACTGGATGCACGTGGCGATGGTGTGGATGGACGGATACAAAATGTCAAAGAGTCGGGGCAACCTCGTGTTCGTCGACCAGCTCCGTAAGCGGTACGACCCGCGGGCAATCCGGCTCGGACTGATCGTGAACCATTACCGCACGGAGTGGGAATGGGACGAAGGTCTCATCGACCGAGCGACCGATCGGCTTGGCAAGTGGTCCCGATCGGCGGTTGACTCGGATGGTTCGCGTTCACGGGGGGAGGGGGAGCAGCTGATGGAGACGGTCCGGCAGTACCTCGACGCCGATCTCGACGTACCTTCAGCGGTTCTCGCCATTGACGAGGCTGCTTCGCGCGGGGCGAACGTGCGGAACGCCGCGGCGCTGCTCGGAGTCGCACTGTGACCACCCCGGCGAACAGCCGTCAGTTCCCGGACTGGGTGTTCGACGGGGCAACCCAGTTCCAGGCACGACTCCGCTCGGCGGTACAGCCGATCGCCCGGCGGGCATGGAGGTTCGAGTTGTCGGGCTTCGAGCGCTTGCCGGGAACCGGTGCGGCGATCCTCTGTCCGAACCACATCAGCTTCCTCGACTCTGCTCTGCTCATCATCCTGTCGCCGCGCAACATCTCCTTCATCGGCAAGAGCGAGTACATGGACTCGTGGAAGACGCGCTGGTTCTTCCCGAAGGTCGGCATGATCCCCGTCGATCGAAGCGGGGGAGAGAAATCGCACGCAGCACTCGATGCGGCAGAGCGCGTCCTGCGTCGCGGCGAACTGTTCGGCATCTTCCCGGAGGGCACGCGCAGTCGTGACGGAATGCTTTACAAGGGACACACCGGGGCCGCACGCCTCGCGCTCAAGGTCGGCTGCCCGATCTTTCCCGTGGGCATCGTCGGCACCCGTGAGATTCAGCCCCCCGATGCTCCGGTTCCGCGGCTGGGTGGCCGGGTACGGATCAGTATCGGTCGTCCGATCGACGTTTCCCGCTACACCGACCGCGGAAGCGACCCCATGGTGTTGCGCGAGATCACCGACGAGTTGATGTTCGAGATTCGCGAGCTCACCGGTCAGCAGTATCGCAACACCTACGCGACGAAGAAGCGAACCGAGACGATCGTTGCCGAGACCGCCGAGATTCCGCGATTCTCACCCGAGCACATCGCCGCCGCCGAGAAGTCGCACGCGTAGAATAACGAGCCCATGTCCAGCGCGGCGCTCATCGACGTCCGGCTTCCCGACGGTTCCATGCGACAGCTTCCAGCCGGATCAACGGCGCTCGAGCTCGCATCATCGATCGGTTCACGACTCGCAAAAGCGGCCGTTGCCGCGGTCGTGAACGACCGCGAAACCGACCTCTCCGCACCGCTGTCGCCGGGCGACCGGGTCGCCATCGTCACCGCCGACTCCGATGCGGGTCGCCACGTCCTGCGGCACTCGACGGCACACGTGCTCGCGCAGGCGGTGTTGCAACTCTTCCCCGGGGCGAAGTTCACCATCGGGCCCGCGATCGAGGACGGCTTCTACTACGACTTCGAGTTGCCCGGCGGCCGAACGTTCAGCGACGAGGACCTGGCGTCGATAGCGCAGCGGATGAAGGACATCGTCGGCGCGGACCAGCCGTTCCAGCGATCCGAACTGTCACCCACCGATGCGCTCAAGGTGTTCGCCGACCAGCCGTACAAGTGCGAGATCATCCAGCGCGTCACCCAGGGTGCAGCCGACGAGGGTGACGCCGGCGAGGTGGGCGGTGGCGACACGGTCAGCGTCTACCGCAACACCGATTCGTTCGTCGACCTCTGTCGCGGTCCGCACGTGCCGAGCACGGGGCGCCTCGGTCATTTCGCGCTCATGAAGGTGGCCGGTGCCTACTGGCGCGGCAACGAGAAGGGTCCGATGCTGCAACGCATCTACGGCACTGCATGGGAGTCGAAGGCCGCGCTGCAGGAACACCTGGTGCGACTCGAAGAGGCGGAGAAACGCGACCATCGCAAACTCGCCGTGGAGATGGATCTCCTCTCGTTCCCCACCGAGCTGGGCGGCGGCCTGGCCGTTTGGCACCCGAAGGGGGCGATCGTTCGCAAACTGATGGAGGACTACAGCCGCGAGCGGCACCAGAACGGTGGCTACCAGTTCGTGTACTCACCGCACATCGCCAACGCCCAGCTGTTCGAGACCTCCGGACACCTCCACTTCTACAAGGACGGCATGTACCCGCCGATGGAGATGGACAACGGCACCTACTACCCGAAGCCGATGAACTGCCCGATGCACTGCCTCATCTACCGCGACCGCCAGCGCAGCTACCGCGAGCTTCCGCTGCGGCTCTTCGAGTTGGGCACGGTGTACCGGTACGAGCGCGCGGGCACGCTGCACGGATTGCTGCGTATCCGCGGATTCACCCAGGACGACAGCCACATCTTCTGCACGCAGGAACATCTCGCCGACGAGATCTGGTCGTTGCTCGACTTCGTCCTCTCCGTCCTGCGCCGGTTCGGTTTCGACGACTTCTCCTACAAGCTCTCCACCCGAAACAAGGACAAGTCGGTCGGTTCCGACGAGATCTGGGACAAGGCCACCGGAGCGCTGCGTGCGGCGCTCGAGCGACTCGGTGCGCCGTACAGCATCGGCGAGGGTGACGCGGCGTTCTACGGACCGAAGATCGACGTCGACGTGCGCGATGCAATCGGCCGTAAGTGGCAGCTGTCGACCATCCAGTGCGATTTCAACCTGCCGGAGCGCTTCCAGCTCGAGTACGTGGGGGCCGACAACCAACGTCATCGCCCGATCATGTTGCACCGTGCGCTCTTCGGCTCCGTCGAGCGCTTCTTCGGGGTGTTGCTCGAGCATTACGGCGGATCGTTCCCCACGTGGTTGGCGCCCGTTCAGGTGCGAATCCTCCCGGTGACGACGGCCCACGAGGAGTACGCGGGCGATCTCACGGCCAAACTCGCCGCGGAGGGATTCCGGGTCGATTCGATCGCCGCCGACGAACAACTCGGCAAGCGCATTCGCGCGGCGAAGCTCGAGCGGATCCCGTACGTGCTCGTCGTCGGCGACGACGACGTCGATGCCGGCACCGTCGGTGTCAATCCGCGTGGCGGGGACGTGCAGCGTGACACGCCGTTCGAAGCGTTCATCGCACGTCTGCGCAACGACGTGCGCGACGGCGCGGACCGCTAGGCAGCTCGATGCTCGAGAGGCTGTGGGCCGGGTGGCGCGCGGAGTACGTCTCCGGATTCGGTCCGGAAGGAAACAACCCTCCGGCCACCGGGGAGTCGGTGTTCTCGCGAATCCTGGCCAGCGGGTTGCCCGACGATCAGACGCACATCGTGCACCGCGGGCCGTTGTGCTTCGTCATCCTGAACGCGTATCCGTACTGCAACGGCCACTGCCTCGTGCTGCCGTACCGACAAGTCGCCAATCTCGAGGACCTTGCCGATGCGGAGCGCGACGAACTCTGGCGCACGGTGCGCGATGCGACGCTCGCGGTGAGGAAGGCGTACGACCCCGCGGGCCTGAACGTCGGTCTCAACCTCGGTACGCCGGCCGGAGGAAGCGTGTCCCAGCACCTGCACGTCCACATCGTTCCGCGTTGGGTCGGAGACACCAACTTCACCGTGGTGATCGCCAACACGAAGGTGCTCTCCGAAACCCTCGCGTCGACGGCCTCGAAGCTCCGCGCGTCGTGGCCGAGTGGAGGGTCGTGATGAGCAACGACGAGGTACGTGACGAGCTGCCCGAGGATCTCGACGTCACGGGATTCGTCGGTCCGTACCAGTTTCCGGACAACAGTCGACGACGAATTCCGGCGGTGCTCTATCTGGTGACTGCTGCCTTGTGTGCCTCGGGGTGGCGGCTCACGCGCAACGGCGAGACCGCGCTCGTCAACGACGGATTCCTCTATGCCGCCGGACTGCTCGCGATCTTCGCCGTGTACGGACTCTCGGCATCGTGGCGGATGAAGATCGACGAGCGTGACGCACTCGTACGTGCAACGCAGGCCGTCGGATTCGCCGTCGGTCACTCGTCGGCACAACAGGTGTGGCGGGGTCTGCGCAGTCGCCCGACGTGGCGAGTCTTCTGTTACAGCGCACAGGAACCTCCGCACCAGCGTGGCCTCGTGCTCGTCGATGCTGTGGACGGCCGCATCGTAGAGTGCCTCGTCGAGGACAATCCCGACCGCGACAAGTAGTCTTGACGCGTGTTTGACGGCAAGTTCCGGGTACACGTCGACAAGTACGTACGCCCGGTCGGTGTCACCCTGACCCGCACGCGGATGACCCCGGACCACCTCACGGTGGTCGGACTGCTGTTCTCCATCGCGGCGGCCGTCGCCATCGGAGCCGGGTACCTGCGGCTCGGACTGTTGCTCGTGGTCGCTGCGGCCCTCCCCGACATGCTCGATGGCGCCTTGGCGAAGGCCTCGAACGTTTCCAGTCAGCGCGGCGCATTCTTCGACTCGACGATCGACCGGGTGACCGACTCGTTCATGCTCGGGGGAGTGGCCTGGTACCTGGCGGACACGCGCGGTGGAACCGCAGCCGTGCTCCCGTTTGCCGTCATGTCGGTCTCGTCACTCATCTCCTACCAGCGGGCCAAGGCGGAGTCGCTGGGCCTCCAGGCCAAGGGCGGGCTGATGGAGCGGGCGGAGCGCATCGTCATCCTGTGCGTCGGGCTGTTGTTCGACTCCGGTCTCTACTGGGTCATGTGGCTCATGCTCGTCCTCGTCACCGCGACTGCAGTGCAGCGATTCGTGAAGATCTGGCGTCAAGCGGCGGTTGCACCGTCGACGGCGGAACGACTCGATGCCAGACGCTCCCGGCGTGCCTCGCGCCGCGCGGCATTCGCCGATCGTCGGGCCCGTCTCGGCGCGCGCCGTCGTGATGGCTGACGACCGCAGTCCCGGTCTTGCCTTCCGACTCGCAACGGCGTTCGGCGCAGCCACCCCGGCGACCGTTGCACATCTGACGGCACTGTCCCTCGGCGGAGTCGGGGCAGTGGCGATGCGACGGGAACGTGAGTTGGTCGCACGGCACCAACGGCGGGTTTCACCGCAACTCGGCACCCTGTCGATGCAACGCCGGATCAACGACGCCTTTCGCAGCTACCTGCGCTACTACCTCGAGACGTTCCGGATTTCCTCGTTGAGCGATGCGGAGATAGATGCAGGATTCAGCGTCGAGGGGTACCAGCACATCGAGCAGGCGGTGCTCGGCGGCAAGGGCGTCATTCTCGCCCTGCCGCACGTCGGGGGCTGGGAGTGGGCGGGTCGCTGGCTCGCCCAGCGCGGGCACCGGGTGAGTGCCGTCGTCGAGGTCCTCGAGTCGACCGAGGCGTTCGAAGCGTTCCTCGACGTTCGGCGGGCCCTCGGCGTGAACGTGATTCCGTTGGACGACCGGGCGGGGATCGCCGTGCAGGAAGCCCTGCGAGCCGGGCACATCGTCTGTCTGATGAGCGACCGCGACATCCAGCGCAACGGCGTGGAGGTCACGTTCTTCGGCGAGCGCACCACCGTGCCCGCCGGGCCGGCGTTCTTCTCGTTGCGTTCCGGCGCGCCCCTCATTCCGGCGGCGGTGTACTTCACTCGACGCGTCGACGGGCACCATGCGGTCGTCCGTCCGCCGATCGAGTTCACCCGCTCAGCCGGGCTGAGGGACGACATCGGTCGCTTGTCGCAGGCATTGGTGCGTGAACTCGAATCCCTGATCAGGCGCGCCCCGGAGCAGTGGCACATGTTCTCACCGAATTGGCCGAGCGACCCCGGCTATTCGGAGCGGTAGTCGTCGCAGCTACTCGTAGGCGGCGAAGAGGTCGGCAACACCCTTGGCCTGTCCACCGTCGACCGCCGACATCACCGCAACCGGCATCACACCGGTCTGATGCCACGCAGCAATGCGCTCGCGCACCAGTGGCGCCGGCCCGGAGATGGTGCAGTCGTCGAGCCACTCGTCGCGCATCGCGGACATGAGGGCATCGCCCAACTTCTCGCGCGGTGCCGTGGAGAGCACGTTCTCGAACGCATCGACCTGGTCGACATGGCCGACGGCCCGCCAGTAGTTGCGGTAGTTGGGGAGCGAGGCGTACATGACGAGCGTCCTGCGGTTGACCGCCCGCGCAGCTTCGATGTCGTCGGAGACGACGACCGGGATCATGTTGGCCATGAAGAACGACGACCTTCGCTCTCCGGGAACCCGGGCGACCTGTGCAGTGATTCCGCGGAACGACGCATTCGCCCACAGGGCGCCGTCCGCGATTTCCACCGCGAGGTCCAGCATCTTGTCGCGGAGAGTGGCGAGGTAGATCGGCGGGAGCGTTCCACCGAATCGCTCGTTGGCGCGCATCGCGGCGACGTAGTCACGGATGTCGGACAGGGGTTTGCCCGTGGTGACGCCGAGTCGCTGCGTGACCGGGCCGTGCGAGACGCCGATACCGAAGGCGAAACGTCCGCCGGATACCTCGTTGATGTGCGATGCCGTGTTCCCGGCTTCCACCGGGTGGGCGAGGTAGATCGGCTGGATCGATGTGAAGTAGCGCAACGTAGATGTTGAGTGGGCGAGCGACACGCACAACGGCATCGCCGCGCCGAGGCTCGGGCACGCGACGTGCGTGAACCCGCGCTTCTCCGCCTCGGCAGCCAGCGAGAGCACGGCGTTGCGCTTGGTCGGCGGGGCGACGAGCGAGATTGCGGGACGTGGCGAATGTGGCGAAGATGGCATGGTTGCTCCGTACGGGTCGTTCGTGCCCACCGTACCGTGAGGGGTGTGAGCACGGGACCATCGGCGCATCAACGAAGCGGGATGCTTCGGATCGCGATGGTGAGTCCGTACAGCCTCACCATTCCCGGTGGGGTACAGCACCAGGTGCTCGGATTGGCCCGCGAACTGCGACGCATGGGGCACGAGGTCCGTGTGCTCGGGCCGTGCGACGGGCCGCCGCCCGAGGCCTTCGTTACTCCGCTCGGCGACAGCGTGCCGACCGCCGCGAACGGTTCCAGCGCCCCACTCGCCCCCGATCCGTCCGCTGCCTTGCGCACGCTCCGCGCACTGAACGACGAAGCATTCGACATCCTGCATCTTCACGAGCCGATGGCACCCGGCCCGACCGTAACGGCGCTGATGTTGCGTCTCGCGCCGATGGTCGGCACGTTCCATGCCTCGGGGGAGGTCGCGTGGTACCGCCGGGTACGAAAGGGTCTCGAGTGGTTGGGTAGCCACCTCGACCACCGCGTCGCCGTGTCGGAGTCGGCACGGGCGATGGCCGAGCGCCATATCGGCGGAACGTTCGAGGTGCTCTTCAACGGGATCGACATCGAGACGTATCATCGACCGCACCTCCAGCGCGAGACGACGCCGACCATCTTCTTCTGCGGGCGTCACGAGCCGCGAAAGGGTCTAGAGGTGCTCCTCGATGCGTTCCTGCTCCTGCCGGAACAATTCCGGTTGTGGATTGCATCGGATGGTCCGGACATCGACGAGCTCCGCGCCCGTTTCTCGGGTGAGTCCGCCGTTGCCGCTCGTATCGAGTGGTTGGGGCAGGTTGCCGAGCGCGACAAACTCGACCGGCTGGCCCGGTGCAGCGTGTTCTGCGCGCCATCGCTACGCGGCGAGTCGTTCGGACTCGTACTGCTCGAGGCCATGGCGGCACGAACGCCGGTGGTGGCCAGTGACATCGACGGCTATCGCAACGTCGTGACCAACGATTCGAACGGCGTGCTCGTTCCGGCCGGCGACGCCGCAGCCCTCGCCATGGCGCTTCGGAGCGTGACCACCGACTCGGTGCTGGCCGCGCGACTCGTCGAGGGTGGGGCGGCGCGTGCCACGGAGATGTCGATGCGGAGGTTGGCGACCCGGTACCTGGAGATCTACAGGGAAGTGTTGTCGGCCGAGGCCGATGAGCGAATCGTGGTGCAGCCGAGCGCCTTCGCGAGGTACTTCGAGGACCGACTGCTACGACGTCCGCGACTCGCCGAGATTTCCCAGGCCGTCGTGGAATCGGTCACGGGCACCGTGAACGACACCGTTGCCGCGCTCCGCGATCGGTCCCAGCAGCTGCGTGATCGCGTGGCGGGGGACCGCACCACCGACGATCGCGACGTGGAGCGGTAACCTCGTTCGTATGGATGCCACGTGGATCGTGCTGATCGTCGTCGCGCTGCTCGTGGTGTGGGTGGTGTTCTCGTACAACCGCCTCGTGAGCCGTCGCAACGAGGCTGACAACGCCTGGTCCCAGATCGACGTGCAGTTGAAGCGCCGCCTGGACCTGATCCCGAACCTCGTCGAGACGGTCAAGGGCTACGCCACCTTCGAGAAGGGGGCGCTCGAAGCCGTCATCGATGCCCGCGCCAGGTCCATGGCCGCTGCACCAACCCCCGCCGCGCAGGGTGAAGCCGATACGGGCCTCAGCGGTGCGCTGCGGCAACTCTTTGCATTGTCCGAGGCGTACCCCGACCTCAAAGCCAACACCAATTTCCTCTCACTGCAGGAAGAACTACAGAACACCGAGAGCCGCATCGCCTACGCGCGCCAGTTCTACAACGATGCCGTCGAGCGCTACAACAACACCACGCAATCGTTCCCGGGTGTCATCTTCGCAAAGGCCTTCAACTTCTCTGATCGTGAGTATTTCGAGGTCGAGGCCGCGGCGGCGAACCCGCCGTCGGTGAAGTTCTGAACGACCTGATCGCGGCGAACAAGCGCCGTTCGGTTGCGCTCGTCGCCGGTTTCATCGTCGTACTGGTGCTCGTCGGCATGGCGGTCGGGGTGCTCGTCGGTCACGGCACGCTCGGAACCATCGTCGCGCTCGTCTTCTCCGCCGTAACCGCATTCGTTTCGTACTGGAAGTCGGATGCGATTGCGCTGCGGATGAGTCGTGCCGTGCCGGCCGATCCGGTCGTTTACAAGCGACTCCACAACCTCGTCGAGGGCCTGTGTATCGCCGGTGGATTGCCGAAACCCCGGGTCTACGTCATCGAGGATCCTGCGCCGAACGCATTCGCCACCGGCAGGAACCCGAAGAACGCTGCGGTTGCCGTGACGACGGGCCTGCTCGAGAAGATGAACCGGGTCGAGCTGGAGGGTGTCGTCGCACACGAGCTCTCGCACATCAAGAACTACGACATCCTCGTAATGACGCTCGCGGTAACGCTCGTCGGTGCCGTCGCCATCCTCACCGACGTCGCGCTCCGCATGATGTGGTGGAACGGCGGGCGGGTCCACAGGTCCGGGGACAGGAGCGATCGCAGCAATCCATTCGCACTGCTCGGAATCGTCCTGCTGATCGTTGCGCCGCTCCTCGCCCGGGCGATGCAGGCCGCGGTCAGTCGGCGTCGAGAGACGCTCGCCGACGTCTCGGCGATCCAGCTCACCCGCTATCCACCGGGTCTCATCGCCGCATTGGAGAAACTGCAGGCGGATAGCACCGTTACGCACTCGGCATCGATGGCCACCGCCCACATGTGGATCGAGCAGCCCCTGTCCGGCGTCAATGATTCGGGTCGCCTCGGCTTCTTCCATAAACTGTTCAATACCCACCCCCCGCTCACCGAACGCATCGCGTTGTTGAAGGAAATCTGAGAATAAAGGAGCTGCCGTGAGGAACCAGAATCGTCGTGCCCTGATCGGCGCTCTCGTCGTGTCGTTGATGGTCGCCGCGTGCGGATCAGGCGGTCAGTCATCCACGGACGACGAGTCGGCCGTGGCGGCCACGACCACGGTCGCGGAAACCACAACGACCACCACCACGATTCCGCCTCTGTTGGCACCGCTCACCGGGCTACCGGTCGGCACCGAAATCACCCGCCCGGCCCTCGTGGTCAAGATCGACAACCACCCGAAGGCCCGACCGCAGTGGGGTCTCAACCAGGCGGACATCGTCTTCGAGGAGAACGTGGAGATGCTCACGCGGTTCGCCGCGGTCTTCCACTCGGCCGACAGCGACCCCGTCGGACCGATTCGCAGCGGGCGCAAACAAGACGTCGACCTGCTCGAGTCGTACAAGGCGCCGCTCTTCGCGTGGAGTGGCGGCAACTCCGAGGTCACCAAGTTGATCCGCGCATCGACGATGATCGATCTCAGTTACTCCGCTGCCAACACCAAGGGTGGCTACCGCCGCGAAAGCTCGCGAATCTCACCCCACAACTTGTTGGCCGACACCTCGAAGCTGTGGACGCTCGCCCCCGAGGGTTCGGAGCCGCCGCTGGCCCAGTTCCTGTACCGCTCCGCAACGGAGTCGATCCCGGAGACGGCCCGCGAAGCCGTCGGACTCAAGCTGTCCATGGACGGCGTCCGCGTGCTGTGGGATTGGAGCTCCGAGTTCGGTCGCTACCTGCGCTCACAGGACGACAATCCGCACGTCGATGCGGCCGACGTCCGGGTGAATGCAGCGAACGTCATTGTGCTGTACGTCTCCTACGGCAAGAGCGGCATCAGCCCCGTCGCCAAGACGATCGGATCGGGCGAGGCATGGGTGTTCACCGCCGGGAAGCTCTTCCAAGGAACCTGGGAGCGGGCCAATGCTGCAAGCCCGTTCACCCTGAAGGACACCGCCGGCAACGCGATCAAGCTGTCCCCCGGCAATACCTGGGTGGAACTGTCGCGAACCGGTGACGGTGTCGCCCTTGCGCCGGGTACCGACCCGGCGTCCGTTTCGTACCCCTGAACCTGGGCTGGTTGCACCATCGCCGAGCCCAGTCACATGGGCGAAACCTCGCATTCGGTACGCTGAGCACTCATGAATGACGCCGCGAACCGGGCAGCAAACGTGTCGACATCGAGTGCCGCTTCCATGAGGGTCCAGCGCGGTTTGGCGGAAATGCTCAAGGGTGGCGTGATCATGGACGTGGTCACGCCCGAGCAGGCGAAGATCGCCGAGGATGCCGGTGCGGTCGCGGTGATGGCGCTCGAGCGCGTACCTGCCGACATCCGGCGTGACGGCGGTGTGGCCCGAATGAGCGATCCGGAGATGATCGAGGGCATCAAGGCCGCCGTCTCCATCCCGGTGATGGCCAAGGCCCGCATCGGTCACTTCGTCGAGGCGCAGGTGCTCGAGGCACTCGGCGTCGACTTCATCGACGAGAGCGAAGTACTCACCCCGGCAGACGAGACCCATCACATCGACAAGTTGAAGTTCACCGTGCCGTTCGTGTGCGGTGCCACCAATCTTGGTGAGGCACTCCGCAGAATCTCCGAGGGTGCTGCCCTCATCCGCTCGAAGGGTGAAGCCGGCACCGGGAACATCGTCGAGGCGGTACGACACCTGCGTTCGATCATCGGTGACATCCGCCGAATCACCCAGGCTGATTCCGCCGAGCTGTTCGACTGGGCGAAGAAGCTCTCCGCGCCGCTGCCACTCGTGCAGGAGATTGCCGAGACGGGCTGGCTGCAGGTACCACTCTTCTGCGCCGGTGGAATCGCCACTCCGGCCGACGCAGCACTGGCAATGCAGCTCGGTGCCGAATCCGTGTTCGTCGGTTCGGGAATCTTCAAGAGTGACGATCCAGCGCCGCGAGCAAAGGCAATCGTCGAAGCCACCACGCACTTCCGTGATGCCCACATCATCGCCAAGGTCAGCCGTCGCCTCGGTGCCCCGATGACGGGTATCGCCATGGACGAGATCAACCAGCGTTACGCCGAACGCGGCTGGTAGGAGCCCCGTTCGGGGAGGCATGGCGGCACAGCCCCGGATCGGAGTGCTCGCCTTGCAGGGGGCATTCGCCGCACACGCGAGGGCCCTCCACCAACTCGGGGTCGAGACGACGGAGGTACGTCTGCCCGCCGACCTCGACGACTGTGACGCATTGATCATGCCGGGTGGTGAGTCGACCACGATGTCGAAGCTGCTCGAAACGTCGTGTCTCTTCGACCCGATCGCCGCACGAATCGCCGACGGAATGCCCACGTTCGGTACGTGTGCGGGAATGATCCTCCTCGCCCGCGAAATCCTGGATGGCCGTCCCGACCAGCGCTCGTTCGGGGCGATCGACATCACGGTTCGTCGCAACGCCTACGGGCGCCAGCTCGACAGTTTCGAGTCCGACCTGCAGGTGCGGGGCCTGTCCGGCGAGTTCCATGCCGTGTTCATCCGGGCGCCACGAATCACCCGTTGCGGCGCCGACGTCGAGGAGTTGTCCGAGCATGACGGTTCACCCGTGCTCGTACGCTCTAACGCGGTCATGGCGGCGTCGTTCCATCCCGAACTCACCGATGACCATCGAATCCACCGACTATTCCTCGACGTCGTTGCCGAAGCGCACGGCGTCTGACGAGAGGAGCAACGATGTCCGGACACTCCAAATGGGCGACCATCAAGCGCAAGAAGGCAGTCATCGACCAGAAGAAGGGCAAGGTGTTCGCCAAGCTGGCGCGGCAGATCGACGTTGCGGCCCGCCAGGGCGGGGGAGACCCCGCATCCAACGCGGCCCTTCGTACGATCATCCAGAAGGCCAAGGCCGCGTCGATGACCAACGACGCAATCGACCGTGCCATCAAGCGCGCGACGGGTGAGGCGCAGGGATCCGACTACGAGGCAATCACCTACGAGGCGTATGCCCCCGGCGGAGTGGCACTGCTCATCGACATCCTCACCGACAACCGCAATCGGACGGCCTCCGACGTGCGGGCGATCTTCAGCAAGTGTGGTGGTTCGATGGCTGCGCCCGGTGCAGTGGCCTGGCAGTTCAGTCGGAAGGGGGTCATCCTCGTCGACCGAGCCGCGAAGGAGGACGATGTGATGAATGCGGTGTTGGAACACGGGGCCGACGACATGAACGACGACGGCTCCGTCTGGCGAATCACCTGCGATGCGGCGAGGGTGTGGGAAATCAAGGCCGCCCTCGATGCGGCGTCGTTGCCCGTTCAGTCGGCGGAGAGCACGATGGTGTCGTCGCAGACGGTTCCCGTCAACGATGCGGGCGATGCCAAGTCGATCCTGAGGATCATGGACGAACTCGAGGAGCACGACGACGTCCAGGACGTGTACTCGAACTTCGACATCTCCGAGGAATTGCTCGAGGCGGTGGCGTCATGAGTGTTTCGATTGGTGACACTGCTCCCGACTTCGCGCTACCCGGTACTGGTGGCAAGACCTACTCACTGGCGCAGTACCGCGGGGTGCCCGTGGTACTGGTGTTCTATCCGGGGGACAACACACCGGTCTGCACCAGACAGCTGTGCAGTTACAACGATGAGCTGGCCCAGTTCGCCGGATTGTCCGCACAAGTTCTCGGCATCTCCGCGCAGTCGGTCGAGAGTCACGAGGATTTCGCTGCAAAGCACGGCTTCGGGTTTCCCCTGCTCGCCGACGAGGACAAGTCGGTGCACCGTGCCTACGGTGTGCTCGGGCTCATGGACATGCCGCGGCGGAGCGTGTTCGTCATCGATACCGCCGGCACGATCCGGTACGCCCATCGGGCCATCCTCGGCGTGACGTACCGACCAGTGAGCGAGCTCATCGAGGCAATCAACGGCGCCCGCTGAGGCCTCCACTAGCATCAAACACATGTTCGCTCCCCGGCCACGGTCGGACGAGGCTCCGCTGGTGCTCGGAATCGACCCCGGCCTCACCCGTTGCGGCTATGCCGTCGTTCGGTCGGCGGCACGACCGGAACTGGTGGCCCTCGGTGTGATCACGACGCCGCCCGCCCAGCCGTTGCCGCAGCGCTTGGCCAGCCTGCACCACGATCTGACCGCCCTCTTCGACGAGCATCACCCCGATTCGGTGGCCGTCGAGCGGGTCTTCTTCCAGCACAACACGCGAACGGCGATGAGTGTCGGGCAGGCGAGCGGCATCGTCCTTGCACTAGCAGCTGCGCGCGGCTGCGAGGTCGCCCAGTACACACCGAGCCAGGTCAAGAATGCGGTGGCGGGGGATGGCTCGGCCGACAAGTCGGCGATGCAACGGATGATTCAACTGCGATTCGGCTTGCGGACCATGCCGACACCAGCCGACGCAGCCGACGCTGCTGCACTCGCCGTATGTCACATCGCGGTCGGGCCGTTCGCGCGCAGTGTCGCAGGAGCGATGGCGCGATGATCGGCTCGCTGCGTGGTCGGGTGCTCGAGCGAATCAGCGATTCGACGGCACTGCTCGAGGTGGCTGGTGTGGGCTACGTCGTGTACGTCACCCCGCGCACGCTCGCCGAACTCGAGCCCACCACCGATGCGTTCCTGCACGTGCACCACCACGTACGCGAGGACGCTCAGATGCTGTTCGGGTTCCTCGAGCGCGACGAGCGGCGAACGTTCCAGGTGCTCATCGAGACCAACGGCATCGGGCCGACGCTGGCGATGGCGATCCTGGCCACCCATTCACCGCGTGCACTCGTCGACATCGTGCTCGGCGGCGACGTTGCCGGACTCACCATGGTGCCCGGAGTCGGCAAGAAGACCGCCGAGCGTCTGTTGCTCGAGCTCAAGGATCGACTCAACCTGCCGGTGATCGACGAGCCGCGACCGGCAGGCGAACGGGGCGGTGGGCTCAGCAACGTGCGCGATGCCTTGGCCGGCCTCGGTTATGACGAGGTCGAGATTCGAGTCGTGTTGCGCGAAATCAGCATCGACGACGACCCCGCCCTGATGTTGCGCGAAGCGCTCGGCTTGCTTGGTGCCCGCCGTGCGTGAGGAATTCGTCGATCCGATCGCGCGCAACGACGCGGACCTGCGTGCCGACGGCGACCTGCGTCCACGCCGCATCGGTGACTTCGTCGGCCAAGAGGAGCTGAAGAAGCATCTCGGCATCGTGCTCGAGGCGGCTCGCCAACGCAACGAAGCCGCCGACCACCTCCTGCTTGCGGGACCGCCTGGCCTGGGCAAGACCACCATGGCGGGAATCGTCGCCAATGAGATGGGGGCGAAGATCCACATCACGTCGGGTCCGGCGCTCGAGCGGGCGGGCGACCTGGCAGCGATCCTCACGAAACTCGAGGAGCGCGACGTGTTGTTCATCGACGAGGTGCACCGTTTGTCGCGCGTCGTGGAAGAGATCCTCTATCCGGCAATGGAGGACTTCCAGATCGACATCGTCGTCGGTAAAGGCCCGGCGGCATCGTCGATTCGGTTGACGCTGCCGCGGTTCACCCTGATCGGGGCCACCACGCGTACCGGCATGATTACCGGGCCGCTGCGGGACCGCTTCGGACTCGTGGCGAGACTCGAGTACTACGAGCCCGACGAGCTACGACAGATCGTGCAACGTGCCGCCGACATCTTCAACGTGTCCATCGACGAAGACGCCGCGCGCGAGATTGCGACACGATCGCGCGGTACCCCCCGTATCGCCAATCGACTGTTGCGTCGGGTTCGTGACTTTGCCCAAGTGCGCGGCAGTGCCCAAGTGCGCGGCAGTGCCCAAGTGCGCGGCAGTGCCCAAGTGCGCGGCAGTGCCAACGTGCGAGGTAGCGGCAACGTCACCGCAGCGATTGCCGACGAGGCGCTGCGTACGTTCGGGGTCGACCGATTGGGTCTCGACAAGGTCGATCGTTCGGTGCTACGGGTGGTGTGCGAGCGGTTCAACGGGGGACCGGTCGGACTCTCCACCTTGGCAATTGCCGTCAGTGAGCAGACGGAGACGATCGAGGACGTTTACGAGCCGTTCCTCATCCGCGAGGGATTGCTCGCCCGCACTCCGCGCGGACGGGTGGCCACCCCGGCCGCCTTCCGGCACCTCGGGTTGACACCGCCCGAGCGCGCCCCCGAGTTGTTGTAGTCCGGCTGGATCAGCATCCCGGGCTCGATTGACGAGTCAATCAGACGAAAATGCCCTGGAATAGGGCGTTCATGAATTGTTGACCAAGTTAGTTGCATTTAGGCTCGCCCCCGCCTACTCTAAACCTGACTGGTTTGGTCGGATTTCCGACCAGCCGAATGGCAATCAGCAATGTCCCACCTCAACCCAACGAAGGAAACATCAATGACACACGTACAGGCCCGACGTTCAAGATTCGCTCGGCGACTGCGATGGTTGCTCGTGCCTTTGACGGCGCTCATCGTGCCGTCGGTTGCGCACGCTGCAAACACACCGAGCCCGGTCAAGGACCGCCGCGCGACCATCGTCGAAGCAGCTTGGTTGGAAGCCAACCTCAACAACCCGAAGGTGCGCATCATCGAGGTGAGCACCGACCCGGGCATCTACGAGAAGGGTCACATCCCGAACGCGGTCAACTTCCGCTGGCACACCGAGTTCGTGAACCCGGTGAATCGTGATATCGCGAGCCAGACCGACTTCCAGAAGACCGCACGCGCCGCGGGCATCAACAAGGACACCCAAGTGGTGCTCTACGGCGACAAGAACAACTGGTTCGCTGCCTGGGGCGTATGGATCTTCCGTACGTACGGCCACCAGAACGTGAGCATCCTGAACGGTGGACGCGACAAGTGGGTGAGGGACGGTCGTGCCCTTACGCCGGTCGTTCCCACGTTCGGCGCCGGGAACTTCACGGCAACCGTTGCGAATCGGAACCTGCGGTCATTCCTCCCCGACGTCGTCAAGATCGCAAAGAAGCAGGATCGCACCACCAAGTTGGTCGACATTCGCTCGGCCGACGAGTTCAGCGGCAAGATCTTTGCACCAGCCGGCTTCCAGGAGTTGGCGATCCGAGCCGGACACATCCCCGGAGCTAAGAACGTTCCGTGGTCGGCTGCGGTGGCACCGGACGGCACGTTCCGCCCGGCTGCCGACCTGAAGGCGATTTACGCAGCACAGGGAATCGATGGGACGAAGAAGGTCACGGTGTACTGCCGAATCGGTGAGCGTGCGGCGCACACATGGTTCGTACTCTCCGAGATCCTCGGATACGACGTGAAGCTGTACGACGGTTCGTGGACCGAATACGGCAACTCCGTCGGTGTACCGATCGCCAACCCGACCGGCACCGTCTGGGGTCGGGGCTAACCGCCCAATTCCGCGCGGCGTCGTCGGGGTTGCCGACCCCTTCGGTGGTCCCGACGACGCCCAGTGCAGCCAACTTCCCCCATCTTCACCTGAGTTTGACGAACCACACACACCATGACCCTCACTTCCGCCATCGAGCGCACCTCCCTGCGTCGCCAAACCGCGTTCTTCCTCGCCTCGCTCGCCGTTCTCATCGGAGTCGCCCTCTCGCTCAATGCCGGGGAGACGCCCGACCCTGGTCGGCCGGTTTCCTTGCTGCTCGGCGCGGCGCTCGGTTTTGCATTCGAGCGCGGACGATTCTGCTTCTTCTGCCTGTTCCGTGATTCGATCGAACGGCGCGCCACCCGACCGTTGATTGCGGTCGTCACCGCAATCGCCGTCGGTGCCGTGGGCTACGCGCTCACCTTCGGGTTGTACCTGCCCAATCCCAAGGGTGAAGGCTTGCCACCGGGGGCGCACATCGCGCCGGTCAGCCTGCCACTCGTGCTCGGTGCGGCGGCGTTCGGCCTCGGCATGGTGCTCTCTGGTGCATGCATTAGCGGGCATCTCTATCGAATCGGCCAGGGATACCTCCGCGCGATTCCCGCGCTGTTCGGCGCGTTGATCGGGTTCGGGCTCGGCTTTTTCACCTGGAACACCCTGTACCTCGAGCAAGTGAGCGAGAGCCCGGTGCTGTGGTTGCCGCGGTGGTTGGGTTACTCGGGTTCGCTCGTCCTGGTACTGGCGGTGTCGGCGATCGTAGCCGTCTGGCTCGTGCGCGCCGATCGCAGTGGACCGGGGGAGCCGGCTCGGTCGTCAGACCGGGTTGTTGGCGGGTCGTTCGCCGAACTGCGTGAGACGTTGCTGGTGCGCCGTTGGTCGCCGGCGGTCACCGGCGCAATCGTGGGCGCGATCGGCATCTTTGCCTATCAACGCACCACGCCGCTCGGCGTGACCTCGCAATTGAGCACCATCGCGCGCAGCCACCTCGATGCACGAGGTGCCTTGCCCGAGGTGTTGCACGGCATCGACATGATGCGCGGCTGCGTGGCAGTCGTCTCGAACGCGATCACCAACAACGGATGGTTGGTCATCGGCTTCGTGGCCGCTTCGCTGGCGGCCGCAGTCGGTGGTGGGCGATTCGCATTTCAGCGCCCAACCGTCGGCAACTCCGTGACGGCCCTCGCCGGTGGCGTACTGCTCGGTTGGGGCTCTCTCACCGCCCTCGGTTGCACCGTCGGCGTCTTACTGTCGGGCACCCAGGCCTTCGCGGTTTCGGGTGTCGTGTTCCTGATCGTCGTCTTCGCGAGCGTTTGGCTCGGCATCAAGCTTCGACTGCACACGTTGTTCGGCGCATGAAACGATTCACCGTCGCTCGGCTCTCCGGTTCGTTCGGTATCGAACTTCGGGGTGGGCACGCATCAAGCGATCTCGGAGATGGTGAGTTGCGGGCGCTCCTCGAGGAGCATCTCGTCGTGGTATTGCGCGAGCAACACTTGACGCATGCCGAGCAAGTCGACCTGGCGCGCTCGCTGGGCGAGCCGACTCCGGCGCATCCGGTGGTGCCGGGTCATCCGGATCACCCCGAGATTCTCGAACTCGATGCGGCGAGGGGCGGAAAGAACGCCCAGTGGCACACCGATGTCACGTTCGTTGACTCGCCGCCATCGGCATCGTTGCTCGTGGCCGACGAGCTCCCGGCTTTTGGTGGCGACACGGTATGGGCAAGTTTGCGTGATGCCTACGAGACGTTGCAGCCAGCACTACGTAGTCTGGCCGACGGGCTCTGGGCCGTGCATCGAATCACACCTCTCGCGTACTGGGGTGTGCCCTTCGATACGGCACTCACGCGCGACGACGCCGCGAGACTGTACGAAGACTCGCTGCGAGTTCCTCCGGTCGTCCATCCTGTCGTGCGGGTTCATCCCAGGACCGAGCGCAAGGCCTTGATGGTCAACCCCGGCTTCACCAGTCACATTGTCGGGTACTCACGCATCGAGAGCGATCATTTGCTCGGTCTGTTGTACGCCCACAGTACGAAGCCCGAGTTGACGATTCGCCACCGATGGCAGTCCGGCGACGCCGTTCTGTGGGACAACCGCGCAACGATGCATTACGCACTCGATGATTACGGCAACACTTCACGCCGTATGCGCCGTGTAACCATCCGGGGGGAACGCGCAACCGGTGTGGATGGACGAATCAGCTACGTCTCGACCGACCCGCACGAGTACGTTCGCTAGGAATCCGAGGTCGGCGCAATAGCGTCGTCGCGTGCAACTCTCCGACATCGATTACGAGTTGCCGCAGCGGCTGATCGCGCAGGTTCCCGTCGAGCCGCGTGACTCGGCCCGCCTGTTGATCGACCGGGGCTCGGTGGCTCCGGGTGATGCGCTGGTCCGTGACCTTCCGCAGTTCCTGCGCGACGGTGACGTACTCGTGGTGAACGATACGAAGGTGGTGCCGGCACGCCTGCACCTCTCGCGGGGCAGCGGTGGGGCAGTGGAGATCCTGTTGCTCGAGCCGCTCGACGACACCCACCGATCGTGGGAAGCGCTCATCAAGCCAGGACGCAAGATGAAACCGGGCGAGTCGTTGTTTGCAACCGATGGTGCACCGGTCGTGGTGGTGCAGGGTCGCGGTGCCAAGGGCGACACCTTCAACATCGAGTTCGTTCATCCCGATCCGAACTCGATCATCGATCGGATCGGTGAGATGCCGTTACCCCCGTACATCACGACGCGGCTCGATGACAAGAGCCGGTACCAGACCGTCTACGCGCGCGACGCAAAGTCGGCGGCGGCACCGACGGCGGGGCTGCACTTCACACCGGAACTCATCGCCCACATCCGTGGTATGGGTGTTCCGACGGTGGCGGTTGAACTCGTCGTCGGTCTCGATACGTTCGCACCCGTCACCACCGACGACCCGCTCGACCATGTGATCCACACCGAGTCGTACCACGTCCCTGTCGAGACCCTCGCAGCCGTCGAGTCGGCGAAGCGGGTGGTGGCCGTCGGCACCACGGCCACGCGGGCGCTCGAGTCGGTCGCCGCCAGCGGACATCGCTCGGGGCGGACGAACCTCTTCATCACCCCCGGCTTCGAATACCGCCACGTCGACGTCATGCTCACCAACTTCCACATGCCGCGCACGACGCTGCTGCTCATGATCAGTGCATTCGTCGGCGAGCGATGGCGACAGCTGTACGAGCACGCGGTGCGCAACGAGTACCGATTCCTCTCCTTCGGTGATGCCATGTTGCTCGACCGCGGGTTGCGATGAGCACCGCCCCGCGGCGAGTCTCGTAGCCTGACGGGAGTGTTCAGGGCGACCGCCGCGATCAGTGCGACCGACGGTGCGGCCCGCGCCGGGATCGTCTCGCTCGCCCGAGGAACCTACGTGACCCCGACGTTCATGCCGGTCGGCACGCGTGGTGCCGTCAAGTACCTGAGTGCCGACGACTACGAACAGCTCGGCGCACAGATCGTTCTCGGAAACACCTACCACCTGATGCTCCGGCCGGGAGCCGACCTCGTGGCGAAGTTCGGCGGGCTCGCGACATTCGCCGGTTGGCGCGGACTCACGCTCACCGACTCGGGCGGCTACCAGATCTTCTCCCTCGAGCCGGACGTCGATGACGACGGCGTCACGTTCACCAGCACGTACGACGGCTCCAAGCACCGTCTGACACCCGAGAGCGCCGTCGAGACGCAGGAGAAGCTCGGCGCCGACATCCAGATGGTGCTCGACGTTTGTCCGCCGTTGCCGTCCTCCGACCAGACGGTGCGCGAGGCGATGCGACGTACCGCAATCTGGGCGGGTCGCGCGCGGCTGGTTCACCGTCGGACGGACCAGTCATTGTTCGGAATCGTCCAGGGTGGAATCGACGAGACACTGCGCCGCGAGAGCGCTCGTCAGATCGTCGACATCGGCTTCGACGGCTACGGAATCGGTGGTCTGTCCGTCGGTGAGACGCGCGAGCAGATGTTGCCCGCACTAGCCGCGGCGATCGCAGAGTTGCCGAACGATCAGCCGCGCTACCTGATGGGGGTCGGTGACCCCGCATCGATGATCGAGGCGATTGGTCTCGGCGTCGACCAGTTCGACTGCGTCCTCCAGACGCGTCTGGGTCGCCACGGGACGGCGCTGACCAACCAGGGGCGGGTCAATGTGAAGCGTGCGGAATTCATCGAGAGCGATGCACCGCTCGATACATCGTGCGGATGTGCGGTGTGTGGCAAGCACTCCCGCGGCTATCTCCGGCACCTCTTCCAGGTGGGCGAGCCGACGGCATCGAGACTGGTGTCCATCCACAATCTGGCCTGGACGATCGCCCTCATGACGAAGGCGCGCAGTGCCATCATCGCCGGCTCGTTCTCCGGGTTCCGCAAGGAGATCCTCACCGTCTGGGGCTGAACCCGACGGCACGATGGCTATCCCCGGGCCCGAGGGTGGGTAGCGTGGTACCCCATGTCCAGCCTCTTGCTTGCCGCCGAAGAAACCACGCAATCAACGGGTGGTGGGTTGTTCAGTCTGTTGCCGCTGATCCTCATCTTCGTGGTGATGTACTTCCTCCTCCTGCGGCCGCAGCGCAAGCGCCAGAAGGAAGCGGCGGCACTCCAGTCGGCCATCGCGGTGAACGACTCGGTCCTGCTGACGAACGGAATCATCGGGGTGGTCACCGGAATCGAGGACCGCTACCTGTGGGTCGAGATCGCCGAAGGTGTCCAGGTGCAGGTCGTCAAGGGCTCGGTCAGTAGCCGGATGAACATGGACGGCACGCCGATCGTGCCCGAGAAGCCGGCAAAGCCATCGAAGAAGGGCAAGTCCGCCGACACGCCGGACTCCGAGAAGAACTGATTCCGGGATCGCCGAAGTCACCCTCCACACCCCGCGCTCATGAACCGCCGCCTACTTTCGTCGCTGATCGTCATCGTGGTCCTGGCCATTGTCGCCCTTGGACTCACCCTCGGCACCGGCAACACGCCGTCGCTCGGCTTGGACCTCCAGGGTGGTGCCTCGGTCACGCTGCAGCCAGAGGGCAGTTACGAGCCGACTGCGCTCGACGTCGCGGTGGAGATCATCCGCGCGCGCGTGGATTCGATCGGAGTGGCCGAACCGGAGATCATCCGCCAGGGTGAAACCGTCGTCATCAACCTGCCTGGAGTGAAGGATCAACAGCGCGCCCTCGACATCGTCGGCCGTTCCGGAAACCTGCAACTGCGGCCGGTGCTGCAGAGCGGACAGGTCGACCCCACGGCCGGTGGTCAGACTCCCGAGCAACCGTCGAGCGACACCACCGTTCCCGCGGCGGGTGGACCCGGCGAGTCGCGTAGCCCCCGCCCGATGACCGACACGACGATCCCGAGCGACACCACGGTCGTCAGTGAGACGACGATCCCGAGTGACACCACGGTGCCTGCCGACGCCACCGCAACGCCCGAGGAATCCACCACTGCCACCCCCGCGACGCAGGATGCTCTGCCGCCTGGTGCAGAAATTCTGCTCGGCCGTGACGGTGTGGCCTACGTCGTCGGACCCGTTGCGGCAACCGGTCTCGTGTTCGAGAACACCGCGTCGGCGACCATCCAGGGGTCGTCGTGGTCGGTGGTCGTTCAACTGCGCGGCGGCGCGGAGGGCGAGGACATCTGGAATGCACTCACGACACGATGCTTCTCCCGCGATGCAACCTGCCCAACTGCGCAGGTTGCAATCGTGCTCGATGGTGAGGTCATCTCCGCTCCGGTCGTCCAAGAAGCCGTCTTTACGGGTGGTCAGGTGCAGATCACGGGCGATTTCGCGGAACAGGAGGCCCGGGACCTCGCCCGAATCCTCGAGTTCGGGGCAGTGCCGGTGCAGTTTGCCGTGTCGCAGGTGCAGACGGTTTCTCCGACCCTGGGTAGCGACTCCCTCCGGGCTGCGATCATCTCCGGTCTGGTCGGTCTGGCCCTGGTGTTCCTGCTGATGCTCGCGTACTACCGGTTCGTTGCAGTCATCGTGTTCCTCGGCGTGGCAGTCTCGCTCGCGCTGCAGTTCTCGATCATCACCTATCTGTCCAAGACGAACGGCCTGGCACTCTCGCTGGCCGGCATCGCCGGAATCATCGTGTCGATCGGTATCGCCGTCGACTCCTACATCGTGTTCTTCGAACGGTTGAAGGACGAGTTGACGTCGGGGCGCACACTGCGCAACTCGGCGCAACGCAGCTTCGAGGGCGCATGGCGAACGGTGCTCGCCGCCGACACCGTCTCGTTCCTGGCGGCGGGTGTGTTGTGGTGGCTGACGGTCGGCTCGGTCCGCGGCTTCGCGTTCTTCCTCGGACTGGCGACGCTGGCCGACCTCGCCATCGTGTGGTTCTTCACGCGACCCGCCATGTTGCTCCTGGCGCGCAGCAAGTTCATGGCCAACCGGTCGATGCTCGGGGTCAAGCCACCCAAGACGGCGGAGGTCGGGGCATGAACGTGACAGCAGGGTTCGGCCGTCTCTACCGCGGTGAAACCACCGTCGACTACTACGGCAAGCGATCCACGGCATTCATCGTCTCGGGTGCGTTCCTCGTCGCCACCGTGGTCGCCCTCCTCATCGGCGGTCTCAATCTCGGCATCGACTTCCGGGGTGGGGTGGCCTGGGAGGCACCGGTCACCGCAACGCTCGACACGGCGGCCGTACGCGAGGTGCTCGAAGCCAACGGTGTCGAAACCTCCAACGCCAAACTTCAAACCCTCCAGAGCGCCGATGGCGAACGTATTCGGGTGCAGGTGGGGGACCAGAGCGAGGAGCTCCGCGGCGTGGTGCAGGTCGCCCTCGCCGAGCGGGCACGGATCGACGTCGAAGAAGTGAGCGTTGCCCAGGTCAGCGAATCATGGGGGCGGAGCATCACCGTCAAAGCCATCCGCGCTCTCCTCGTGTTCTTCGTGTTGGTCTCGCTCTTCATCGCCTGGCGATTCGAGTGGAAGATGGCCGGTGCGGCAATCCTCGCGATGGCTCACGACGTGCTCATCTCCATCGGGATCTACGCCGTGCTCCGCTTCGAGGTAACGCCGGCCACGGTCGTGGCATTCCTCACGATTCTCGGGTACTCGCTCTACGACACGGTCGTGGTGTTCGACAGAGTCAAGGAGAACATCGACCGCTTCGCGACGTCCCGCATCTCGATCGGCAACATCGTGAACGTCTCGTCGAACCAGGTGCTCGCCCGGTCCCTCAACACCACGTTGTCGTC